>NZ_JBEOXF010000027.1:0-95244 GCF_040296405.1 Streptomyces sp. NPDC002133
TGGCCGACCACGCCGCCCAGCGGCCGGGCGAGCTGTCCGGCGGGCAGCAGCAGCGCGTCGCCATCGCCCGCGCGCTCGCCAACAGGCCCGCCCTGTTGATCGCCGACGAACCGACCGGCCAACTGGACGCCGAGACCGGCCTCGCGGTGATGGAACTGCTGCGCGCCGTGGTCCACGGCGAAGGCGTGACCGCCCTGGTAGCCACGCACGACGCCCAGCTGCTCGGCCTCGCCGACCGGGTGCTCGAACTGAGCGACGGCGAGATCACCGAGCAGTAGGAGCGCCGAGCGGTCGTACGCGGATCACGGAGAGCACCGACGCGCATCAGAATCGCGTCAATACGTCCCTGAGCAGCGCATCCTGTCCGAATTGCCCGATTCAAGGGTTGTAGCTTCAAGAGGCGTCCGCAGCGGACGCAGCAGCCGCCGCACGGCGGTGACTCAAGGACAATGGGGCCCATGGGACGCGGCAAGCTACGGATCTACCTCGGGGCGGCACCGGGCGTCGGCAAGACGTACTCGATGCTTTCCGAGGCACACCGTCGCATCGAACGCGGCACCGACTGCGTGGTCGGCTTCGTGGAGCACCACGACCGGCCGCGGACCGAGGTCATGCTGCACGGCCTGGAGCAGATCCCGCGCCGGACGCTGGAGTACCGCGGCACCACTTTCACGGAGATGGACGTCGACGCGGTGCTTGGGCGCCGTCCCGCCGTCGCCCTGGTGGACGAGTTGCCGCACACGAACGTGCCGGGTTCGCGCAACGCCAAGCGCTGGCAGGACGTCGAGGAGCTCCTCGCGGCCGGCATCGACGTCGTCTCGACCGTCAACATCCAGCACCTGGAGTCGCTCGGCGATGTCGTCGAGTCGATAACGGGCGTGCGGCAGCGGGAGACGGTGCCCGACGAGGTCGTGCGCCGTGCCGACCAGATCGAACTGGTCGACATGTCCCCGCAGGCGGTGCGCCGCCGCATGGCGCACGGCAACATCTACAAGCCGGACAAGGTCGATGCGGCCCTGTCCAACTACTTCCGGCCCGGGAACCTCACCGCTCTGCGCGAGCTGGCCCTGCTCTGGGTCGCCGACCGCGTCGACGAGTACCTCCAGCAGTACCGCGGCGAACACAACATCCGCTCCACCTGGCAGGCCCGCGAGCGCATCGTCGTCGGACTCACCGGCGGCCCCGAGGGACGCACCCTCATCCGCCGTGCCGCCCGGCTCGCGGAGAAGGGCGCCGGTGGCGAGGTGCTCGCCGTCTACATCGCCCGCAGCGACGGCCTGACGTCCGCCTCCCCGAAGGAGCTGGCGGTCCAGCGCACCCTGGTCGAGGATCTCGGCGGGACCTTCCACCACGTCATCGGCGACGATGTGCCCACGGCGCTGCTGGACTTCGCCCGGGGCGTCAACGCCACCCAGATCGTGCTCGGCGCCAGCCGCCGCCGCACGTGGCAGTACGCGTTCGGGCCCGGCGTCAGCGCGACCGTCGCCCGTGAGTCGGGGCCCGACCTGGACGTCCACATCGTCACTCACGGCGAGGTGGGCCGAGGCAGGGGCCTTCCCGTCGCCCGCGGTGCCCGGCTCGGCCGCTCCCGGATCCTCGGGGGCTGGTTCGTCGGCGTCGTGGGGCCCGCCCTGCTCACGCTGATGCTGGCCCACATCGACGCGGACCTCGGCCTTGCCAACGACATGCTGCTGTTCCTGTCGCTGACCGTGGCCGCGGCGCTGCTCGGCGGGCTGTTCCCGGCCCTGGCATCGGCCGCGTTCGGATCCCTGCTGCTGAACTACTACTTCACGCCACCGATCCATCGGCTGACGATCGCCGATCCGAGAAACATCGTGGCCATCGCGGTCTTCGTGGGTGTGGCGATCTCGGTCGCCTGGGTGGTCGACATCGCGGCCCGGCGCACCCATCAGGCCGCTAGGCTGCGCGCCGAGTCGGAGGTGCTGTCGTTCCTGGCCGGCAGCGTGCTGCGCGGGGAGACGAGCCTGGAGGCATTGCTGGAGCGGGTGCGCGAGACGTTCGGCATGGAGTCGGTGGCCCTGCTGGAGCGTTCGAGCGACGTGGATCCCTGGGTGTGCGCGGGCAGTGTGGGACCCGCTCCCGTCGACCGTCCCGAGGACGCCGATGTCGACATGCCCGTCGGTGACCACCTGGCGCTGGCGCTGACCGGGCGGGTGCTGCCCGCCGAGGACCGCCGCGTGCTCGGCGCCTTCGCGGCCCAGGCCGTCGTCGTCCTCGACCGCCAGCGCCTGGTCGGCGAGGCCGAGGAGGCCCGCAAGCTCGCCGAGGGCAACAAGATCCGTACGTCCCTGCTCGCGGCCGTCAGCCACGATCTGCGCACCCCGCTCGCGGCCATCAAGGCCGCGGTCAGCTCGCTCCGCTCCGACGACGTCGAGTGGTCCGAGGAGGATCAGGCCGAGCTCCTCGAGAGCATCGAGGCGGGCGCGGACCGGCTCGACAACCTGGTCGGCAACCTGCTCGACATGTCCCGTCTCCAGACCGGCACCGTCATGCCGGTGATCCGCGAGATCGACCTCGACGAGGTCGTCCCCATGGCGCTCGTCGGCGTGCCCGACGACGCGGTCGAGCCGGACATCCCGGAGACGCTGCCCATCGTGCGCGTCGACAAGGGACTGCTGGAGCGGGCCGTGGCCAACGTCGTCGAGAACGCCGTCAAGTACAGCCCCGACGCGACACCCGTCGTGGTGTCCGCCAGTGCGATCGCGGACCGTGTCGAGCTACGGGTCGTGGACCGCGGCATCGGCGTCCCGGACGAGGCGAAGGAGCGGATCTTCGAGCCCTTCCAGCGGTACGGCGACGTTCCGCACGGCTCCGGCGTCGGACTCGGCCTCGCCGTCGCCCGCGGCTTCGTCGAGGCGATGGGCGGCACACTGACTGCCGAGGACACTCCCGGCGGCGGGCTGACCATGGTCCTCACCCTCCAGGCAGCGCCCGGATTCGCTCCGGCCGGCCAGGAAGTCCCCGTCCCGGTCACCCGTTGATCCGACCCCCTGCCCACCGGCCCCCGGCCACCCGACCCACGGACGAGAGATGAAAGGAAGGCACTCATGACCCGAGTGCTCGTCGTCGACGACGAGCCGCAGATCGTACGCGCCCTCGTGATCAACCTGAAGGCGCGCAAGTACGAAGTCGATGCGGCCCCCGACGGGACGACCGCGCTGCAGCTCGCCGCTGCACGCCATCCCGATGTCGTCGTCCTCGACCTCGGCCTGCCGGACATGGACGGCGTCGAGGTGATCAAGGGCCTGCGCGGCTGGACCCGCGTACCGATCCTGGTGCTCTCCGCCCGGCACACCTCCGACGAGAAGGTCGAGGCACTGGACGCGGGTGCCGACGACTACGTGACCAAGCCGTTCGGGATGGACGAACTGCTGGCCAGGCTGCGCGCGGCGGTGCGCAGGGCCGAGCCTGCGGGTAGCGACGACGAGATCGTCCTCGTCGAGACGGAGGGCTTCACCGTCGACCTCGCCGCGAAGAAGGTCAACCGGGACGGCAAGGACGTACGCCTCACGCCGACCGAATGGCACCTGCTCGAGGTGCTGGTCCGCAACACGGGCCGGCTCGTCAGCCAGAAGCAGCTGCTCCAGGAGGTCTGGGGGCCCTCGTACGGCACCGAGACCAACTACCTGCGGGTCTACATGGCCCAGCTGCGCCGCAAGCTGGAGGCGGACCCCTCGCACCCGAAGCACTTCGTCACCGAGCCGGGCATGGGATACCGCTTCGAGCGCTGAGTGCGGCGTCGGGACGAGGCGTCGGCGAAAGTCGCAGGTGCCGCACCTCATGCCCGACCGGCACGTGCTCGGCACTTGACCGGGGCCCAGTGGTACCCCGGTACGCTTTCTGTATGAGTGCTGCGCCCCGATCCGAGAAGGCCGAGAGGCCGGCGAGCCGTTTCCGCCGGATGCTCGACCGCCTGTCCAGCTCCCAGGAGGATCTCGAGTCCGAGGAGCTCCAGGAGGATTCGCACGCGTCGGGTTGCACGCCGATCTCCGACTGCGGCGACCGCCAGATAGTCAAGGTGACTGGTACCTTGCGCACGGTCACCCTGCGACCCAGGGCCGGAGTGCCGGCCCTGGAGGCGGAGCTGTTCGACGGTTCCGCCGCCCTGGACGTGGTGTGGCTGGGCCGGCGCTCGATCGTGGGCATAGAGCCGGGCCGCAAGATGATCGCCTCGGGCCGGATCGCCATGAGTCACGGCCGGCGAGTGCTGTTCAATCCCAAATACGAGCTCCGACCGCTCGGACAGGAGTAGCCGGTGACGTCTCTCGACAAGCCGACCGCGCAGGAACAGGAAAACGGCGGCCACCACGACGGCAAGGCCGTCACGGAGGCGGCCCTGTTCGAGGCCTTCGGCGGCATCAGGGGCACGGTGGAGACGGTCCTGCCCGGACTGCTCTTCGTCACGATCTTCACGATCAACAAGGACCTGCACATCTCGGCGATCGCGGCACTCGCCCTCTCGCTGCTGCTCGTCGCCGTACGGCTGATCCGCAGGGACACCGTGAAGCACGCATTCAGCGGGGTCTTCGGGGTCGCCTTCGGTGTCGTCTTCGCGATGATGACCGGCAACGCGAAGGACTTCTATCTGCCGGGCATGCTGTACACGCTGGGCCTGGCCCTCGCGTACATCATCACGACGCTCGCGGGCGTCCCGCTGATCGGGCTGATCCTCGGCCCGGTCTTCAAGGAGAACCTCTCCTGGCGCACCCGTAACCCCGGCCGCAAGAAGGCCTACGCCAAGGCCAGCTGGGCCTGGGGCCTGATCCTCCTCGCCAAGTGCGCGATCCTCTTCCCTCTCTACTGGTGGGCGGACACCACCCAGCTCGGCTGGGTCCTCGTCACCCTCAAGATCCCGCCGTTCCTCCTCGCGGTGTATCTGACCTGGGTCTTCCTCGCGAAGGCGCCGCCGCCGATCGATGTCTTCGCGGAGATGGAGGCGAAGGAGCGCGAGGAGGAGGCCCGCAAGGCCGCGGCCGCGCGCGAGCCGGAGGCGTAGGGGCTTTCGGCCCCTCCTCGCCGTCATCGCCCGTCCTCGGCCCTTCCTGCATCGAGGGCCCTCCTGCATCGAGGGCTCTGCCAGGAATCCCTTACTCCCTGTGCCGTGGCGGGCGGCGGACGCCCGCACTACGGCCGGTGGGCCCGGCCCCACTTCGATCCCGTCCGGCGACGGGCGGGGTACGCCGGTGAAGCCAGGACTCAGGGCCCGGGACCGCACGGTCCCGGGCCCTTCCCGTGCTCATGCCGCGGGCCCCACCGTCACACGGCGGGGCCCGGGGAACCGTGTCGGTCCCCCGGGCCCCGGCCCGTGCGTGACGAGCGTCAGCTCGTCGTCGTGTCCTCGCGGCGCACCGAGAGCAGATCCTCCAGCTGCTCCTCCCGCGCCTGGGCCGCGACGAAGAGCAGTTCGTCCCCCGGCTCCAGCGTCTCCTCCGCGTGCGGAGTCAGCACACGCGGCCCGCGGATGATCGTCACGAGCGACGTGTCCTCCGGCCAGGCCACGTCCCCGACCTGCGTCCCCGCCAGCGCCGACTCCGGCGGCAGCGTCAGCTCGACCAGGTTCGCGTCACCGTGGCTGAAGCGCAGCAGCCGGACCAGGTCGCCGACGCTCACCGCCTCCTCGACCAGGGCGGACATCAGACGCGGAGTGGACACCGCGACGTCGACGCCCCAGGACTCGTTGAAGAGCCACTCGTTCTTGGGGTTGTTCACCCGGGCGACCACACGCGGCACGCCGTACTCGGTCTTCGCCAGCAGCGACACGACCAGGTTCACCTTGTCGTCACCGGTCGCCGCGATCACGACGTGGCAGCGCTGCAGCGCCGCCTCGTCCAGCGACGTGATCTCGCAGGCGTCGGCCAGGAGCCACTCCGCCTGAGGCACCCGCTCCACCGAGATGGCGGTGGGCGCCTTGTCGATCAGGAGCACCTCGTGCCCGTTCTCCAGCAGCTCTCCCGCGATGGAACGCCCCACCGCGCCGGCCCCTGCAATCGCGACCCGCATCAGTGACCGCCCTCCTCGGGACCCTGGGCGAACGCCGCCTCGACTTTCTCGATCTCGTCCGTACGCATCATCACGTGGACCAGATCGCCTTCCTGCAGCACCGTCTGCGACGTCGGCAGCACCGCCTCGCCGAGCCGGGTGAGGAACGCGACGCGCACGCCCGTCTCGTCCTGCAGCTTGCTCACCTTGTGGCCGATCCAGGCCGGGGACGTGTGCACCTCGGCCAGCTGCACGCCACCACTCGGGTCCCGCCACAGCGGCTCGGCCCCGGACGGCAGGAGCCGCCGCAGCATCTGGTCGGCGGTCCACCGGACCGTGGCGACGGTCGGGATGCCGAGGCGCTGGTACACCTCGGCGCGCCGCGGATCGTAGATCCGGGCGGCCACGTTCTCGATGCCGAACATCTCGCGCGCGACCCGCGCGGCGATGATGTTCGAGTTGTCGCCGCTGCTCACCGCGGCGAACGCGCCGGCCTCCTCGATCCCCGCCTCGCGCAGCGTGTCCTGGTCGAAGCCGACACCGGTGACGCGGCGGCCCCCGAAGCCGGAGCCGAGCCGACGGAAGGCCGTGGGGTCCTGATCGACGACGGCGACCGTGTGCCCCTGCTGCTCGAGGGTCTGCGCAAGTGCCGCTCCCACTCGCCCGCAGCCCATGATGACGATGTGCACCTACTTACCCCGCAGTCCTGGTCATCCCGCTGACCTGCGCAAACACCCTGGTGACTCTTTTCTCTCGGCTCTGCCGGGCAACGACGGGGCCATCGGCGTGCGGTGGTTGCCCTTGACGAGCTTATGACGCGGCACCGGGGTTGCCCTCATCCGAGGTACCCATGGCGCTGCACACTGCACGGGTCCGCGATACGGAACGTGACGTGGGCCCAGGAATGGGTGGCTCTGTGTGTGCGTTCGTAGCCGCAACGTGGCGACAACGTGTGTTTCGGTACCAGAAGGCACAGCGGGTGGGCGCGATCAATATGAAGCCCTTACGATCCTCTGCGTGTCCAAACTGACCGACATTCCCAAACGGATCCTGATCGGCAGGGCGCTGCGCAGCGACAGGCTCGGAGAAACACTCCTGCCGAAGCGCATCGCACTCCCCGTCTTCGCCTCCGACCCGCTGTCCTCGGTGGCGTACGCCCCGGGAGAAGTCCTGCTGGTCCTCTCGATCGCGGGTGTGTCGGCGTACCACTTCAGTCCCTGGATCGCGGTCGCCGTCGTGGTCCTGATGTTCACCGTCGTCGCCTCGTACCGGCAGAACGTCCATGCGTACCCCAGCGGCGGCGGCGACTACGAGGTGGCGAACACCAACCTCGGCCCCAAGGCCGGCCTCACCGTCGCCAGCGCGCTGCTCGTCGACTACGTCCTGACCGTCGCCGTGTCGATCTCCTCCGGCGTGGAGAACCTCGGCTCCGCGATCCCCTTCGTCGTCGAGCACAAGGTGCTGAGCGCCATCGTCATCATCGTGCTGCTCACGCTGATGAACCTGCGGGGCGTGAAGGAGTCGGGGAAGCTCTTCGCCATCCCGACCTACGTGTTCGTCGTCGGCGTCTTCACCATGATCGCGTGGGGCGCCTTCCAGAGCCTCGTCCTCGACGACACCATGCGGGCCCCGACCGCCGGCTTCGAGATCAAGGCCGAGGAGCAGGGGCTCGCCGGCTTCGCGCTCGTCTTCCTGCTGCTGCGCGCCTTCTCCTCCGGCTGTGCCGCGCTCACCGGCGTCGAGGCCATCAGCAACGGCGTCCCCGCCTTCCGCAAGCCCAAGAGCAAGAACGCCGCGACCACGCTGCTCCTCATGGGCGGCCTGGCCGTCACCATGTTCTGCGGCATCATCGGGCTCGCCATGGCCACCGACGTCAAGATGGCCGAGAACCCCGCACACGACCTGCTCAGCAACGGCACTCCGGTCGGCTCCGACTACGTCCAGGACCCGGTGATCTCGCAGGTCGCGGCCGCCGTCTTCGGTGACGGAACGTTCTTCTTCATCGTGCTCGCCGCGGCCACGGCCCTGGTCCTCTTCCTGGCCGCGAACACCGCGTACAACGGCTTCCCGCTGCTCGGCTCGATCCTCGCCCAGGACCGCTACCTGCCGCGCCAGCTGCACACCCGCGGCGACCGGCTCGCCTTCTCCAACGGCATCGTGCTGCTCGCCGGCGCGGCCATCCTGCTGGTCTGGGTGTACGGCGCCGACTCCACCAAGCTGATCCAGCTCTACATCGTCGGCGTCTTCGTCTCCTTCACGCTCAGCCAGACCGGCATGGTCCGGCACTGGAACCGGCATCTGCGGACCGAGCGCGACCCCGCCAAGCGCCGCCACATGGTCCGCTCGCGGGCGATCAACGCCTTCGGCGCCTTCTTCACCGGCCTGGTGCTGGTCGTCGTGCTGGTCACCAAGTTCACGCACGGTGCGTGGGTCGCCCTGCTCGGCATGGTGATCTTCTACGGGACGATGACGGCGATCCGCAAGCACTACGACCGGGTCGCCGAGGAGATCTCCGCCCCCGACGAGCCGACCGACGACACCGTGCGCCCCTCCCGGGTCCACTCCATCGTGCTCGTCTCCAGGCTCCACCGGCCGACCCTGCGCGCCCTCTCCTACGCACAGCTGATGCGCTCCGACAGGCTGGAGGCGCTCAGCATCGACGTCGACCCGGCGGAGACCAAGGCGCTCAAGGAGGAGTGGGAGCGGCGCGGCATCAACGTACCGCTGAAGATCCTCCACTCGCCGTACCGCGAGATCACCCGCCCGATCATCGATTACGTGAAGGGCCTGCGGCGCGAGAGCCCGCGCGACGCCGTCAGCGTGATCATCCCCGAGTACGTGGTCGGCCGCTGGTGGGAGCATCTGCTCCACAACCAGAGCGCCCTGCGCCTGAAGGGCCGTTTGCTGTTCACGCCGGGCGTCATGGTGACCTCGGTGCCCTACCAGCTGCAGTCCTCCGAACTCGCGAAGGCGCGGGCGAAGAAGCGGCAGGACTGGAACGCACCGGGCTCGGTGCGCCGCGGCCCCGTGAACGAGCGGTCCAAGGAGGCCAGCGGCAAGGGCTGAGGCGCCCTCGCACCCACGTAGACTGGGGGGCTGTCGTCCGCACAGGGCGACGGCCCCCTCTCGTATCCCTGGAGCTGTCCCCGTCATGCAGAACGCACCTGAGTCTTCGCTCGTCGGGGAGGAGTACGAGGTCGAGGTCGGCCCCGTCGCACACGGCGGTCACTGCATCGCCCGCACCGAGGAAGGGCGGGTGCTCTTCGTGCGGCACGCGCTGCCCGGTGAGAAGGTCGTCGCCCGGATCACCGAGGGCGAGGAGGGCTCCCGCTATCTGCGCGCCGACGCCGTACGCGTCCTGGAGGCGTCCAAGGACCGCGTCGAGGCGCCCTGCCCGTACGCCGGCCCCGGCAAGTGCGGCGGCTGCGACTGGCAGCACGCCAAGCCGGGCGCCCAGCGCCGCTTCAAGGGCGAGGTCATCACGGAGCAGCTGAAGCGGCTCGCGGGCCTGACCCCCGAGGAGGCCGGCTGGGACGGCACGGTCATGCCGGCGGAGGGCGACAAGCTGCCCGCGGGCGAGGTGCCTGCCTGGCGCACCCGTGTCCAGTACACCGTCGACGCCTCCGGGAGGGCCGGTCTGCGGCGCCACCGCTCCCACGAGGTCGAGCCCGTCGAACACTGCATGATCGCGGCCCCGGGCGTCACCGAACTCGGCATCGAGAAGCGCACCTGGGAGGGCATGGCGTCGATCGAGGCCATCGCCGCGACCGGCTCCGGCGACCGCCAGGTGATCCTCACCCCGCGCCCCGGCGCCCGGCTGCCGATCGTGGAGCTCGACAAGCCCGTCTCCGTTCTGCGGATCCACGAGAAGGACGGCAGCGTCCACCGCGTCCACGGCCGCCCCTTCGTCCGCGAGCGCGCCGACGACCGCACCTACCGCGTCGGCATGGGCGGCTTCTGGCAGGTCCACCCGAAGGCGGCCGAGACCCTCGTCCAGGCCGTCATGCAGGGACTGATGCCGCGCAAGGGCGACATGGCCCTCGACCTCTACTGCGGCGTGGGCCTCTTCGCGGGCGCCATCGGCCAGCGCGTCGGCGAGAAGGGCGCGGTCCTCGGCATCGAGTCCGGCAAGCGCGCCGTCGAGGACGCGCGCCACAACCTCCAGGACCTCCCGCGCGTCCGCATCGAACAGGGCAAGGTCGAATCCGTCCTCCCGCGCACCGGCATCACCGACGCCGACCTCGTCGTACTCGACCCGCCCCGCGCGGGCGCCGGCAAGCAGACGGTCGCGTACGTCTCGGGCCTCGGCGCCCGCCGCATCGCGTACGTCGCCTGCGACCCGGCGGCGCTGGCGCGGGACCTGGCGTACTTCCGGGAGAACGGGTACAAGCCTCGGACCCTGCGGGCGTTCGACCTGTTCCCGATGACGCATCACGTGGAGTGCGTGGCGATCCTTGAACCGGCCGCGAAGGGCTCCTGACCTGCGGTTTCGTGCGTGCGCATTATGTGCGTTGTGGGCGTTGCGGGCGATATCTTGACGCTGAAATGACGCTCGTGACGCTCAAATGACGCTCGTTCTGACGGGGCGTCACCTAGCTGATCGTGCAGGTCGTGCCAGGTGGAGGGCGCGTTCCTGCAGGCTGTCTTTGCAGGAAACTTGAAGGAAACTCGGCCGAGTTCCTGCATGCCGTAGTTCGGCGGGCCGGACGTTGGCGGAGCGGGCGCTCAATAGGTCGGTCCGTAAGGGCTCCAGTGCCCGAGGAAGGGCCTTAGGTCGTCGGCTCGCGGTTCGGGGACGTCGGACAACCGGGGTGGTGAGCTCAGCGGGTCGAGGCGCGCGACGGTGGTCGCTGCCCAGCTGATCCATGCTTCGGCGTCGGTTCTGGCCTGCCTCGGCGGCATGGCCTCGACTCGCGTGCGCACAACGCTCACGTACTCGGTCAACCGGGTGGCGTGGCGCCAAGCCGCTTCCTGCGCTTCGAAGTGCCTGATGCGGTACGCCTCCGCGTACCGGATGCGGGCTTCTTCCATGGCGGCTTCCCAGCGGATCCGCTTCTGGCGTGCCGCTTCGATCTCGTCCTGGCGTCTGCGTTCAGCGGCCTCGCCGCGGAGAGTGACCTCTTGGGCGATCTCGGCGAGCTGCTCTTCGACGGAGCGGCCGGGGGTGTCGGCCCATTCGCTCGCTCGGTGCGGCTGGCCGCCGCTGAGGACGAAGTGGAGCCGTTCGGACGGGGTGTAGTCGAAGCGGGGGATCCTGACCCAGGAGTCCTTCTTGGCCGCGGCGAGTTCCTTCTCGGTGGCGACGTGTTCGGTCCGGTCTTGCTCCTGGAGGACAAGGAACCCCACGGTCTGGCCCCGTGCGGTGATGGTGAAGTGGGGAGATGCCCTGCGGCGGCGATGAGACGGGGGAGCGAAGCCGGTCCGTCCGGCAAGGCTTCCAGCGGGCCCACGGTCGCTGCTGGGGAGTCGGGCAGGACGGCGCTCCGCTCGGCCTCGGCTGTGAGCCCCGCCCCTCTACTCATGCGTCACCGGAATCTCAGATTTACCTCAGAGACCAGGGGGAACCGTGTCTCCCGCTGATCGCGGTCTGTAGGTTCTGGACGTCAACGCGGTCGATGGAATGTTCGACTGACTCTGTTGGCCGCATACGGGAACGACCAAGCCCATTGGGGGGAAATGTGGCTCGGACGAAGCGCTCCACCGTACTCAGACGCGCCGTCGGCGCGAGCATGATAGCGATGGTGGCCATCGGCGCTGTGCCGACGACGGCGCAGGCACTCAACGCTGTCCGTACGTGGAACACTGTGCAGACTCCGCTGAAGGTCACCGGCTACGGCAGTACGGGGTACGCGTACGGAACCTGGCGGGTGGGAAACACCTCCAACGGGACCCGGTCCATCGCGAGCACCTACAGCAAGCTGTCGAATGCCGACGACCACAAGGTGTACGCCGAGCTGGGGACGCAGGTGAACGCGGGCTACTGCATCCAGGCGTCCAAGTACATGTCCTGCACGCAGAAGTACTGGGACCACGCCAGCGACGAGACCGACCACCACAGCAGCAAGTCGTACGTGGCCAAGTCCGCGTCGACGGGTGTGTCCGGTGATGCTGATTACGCCCGTGGCAAGGTGCGGGCACGTCTGGACATTCCGTGGCGTTCGGACCCGGCGACCGGCTGGTCCTACACCGACGGCGGCGACAAGTACTGATCCGACGTCAGGACGGCGGCTCTCCAGCACCGTGGAGCCGTACCTCCGACCGGTGCGGCCAACGGGCATTCGGCCCGGTGGCCGCACCGGTGGCCTGACATCACGCAGCTTCCTTCAGCCCACGCAGAGAGAGAACGGCACCGGTGAGTCAACATCGCCTCAGCTGTGAGGAACTGGTCAAAGACCACGGCGGAGGCTTCCAGTTGGGACCGCTGTCACTCGATCTGGCCGAGGGACTGACCTGTCTGGTCGGGCCCAACGGAGCTGGCAAATCGACGTTCTTCCGGCTCGCAGCAGGTATTGAGAAGCCGACCACAGGAACCATTGCCCTGCAGGCCGGAGACGGGGAGAAACTCGGCTACCTCCCGCAGGACCCGGACCTCCCGCGCGGCGCGACCTGCGAGGACTTCCTGCACTACGTGGCCTGGGTCCACAGGATTCCCGCGCAGCAGCGCTCCGAGACCGTCACCCGAGTCCTGGCGCATACCAATCTGGCCGATCGCCGGACAAGCAAGATCCGCACACTCTCGGGCGGTATGTCGAGGCGGCTTGGCATAGCCCAGGCTCTCATCCACGATCCTGCGCTACTGCTGCTGGACGAGCCCACTGTTGGACTCGACCCACGCCAGCGCATCGCCTTGCGCGAGACGATCGCATCGGCCGCCCGCGGCCGCATCGTCATCGTCTCCACTCATCTTGTGGAGGACATCCGCGGCCTCGCCGACCGCGTCATCGTCCTGAACGAGGGGGCGGTCATCTTCGACGGTGACGTACCGGCGCTGGAGGGGAAGGCCACCCCGGATGCCCCGGGCGACACAGACCTGGAGCGGGCCATCGCCACGCTGATGGGGGAGGCGGAGTGACCATGCGTTCGCTTCGGTACGCGTGCAGAACACTCGTCGGGCCCTGGCTGGTGCTGCCCGCTGCCGTACTCGAGGCGGTGAACTTCGCCCAGCGGGGCATGCCGTGGCGCGGCGAGGCGCTGTGGACCGTGGACTGGTTCGCCATCGCTCTGTTCATCATCGGACCGCTCCTTGCCGGCGCGGCCGCAGTCGATGCGGCCCGGCTGTCGAAGCCGGGCAACATCCACCTAGTCCTGGCGACCCGCCGGCCCTACCGGCCCTATCTGAGAGCCGCCATGTGGTGCGCCGGACCGGTCCTGGCCGTCCACCTCGTCACCATCGCCACCGGTCTGATCGTCAGCCGTGTTCACGGCTCCACACCATGGCTCGGCATCGCCTTGGCAGCCCTCGTCCAGGGCCTGGCGATCTGCTGGTACACCGCCATCGGCTCCGCGATCGGCCGTCTCGCCGGCCCACTCGTCGCCGGCGCAGTGGCATCCCTCGGCGCGTTCGCACTGATCTACCTGCTCGGCGAAGGCGGCAGCGACGGATTCAATCTCCTTGCGCTGGGCGGCGCCACCGTCTCCCGGCTGGGCTACGACTACGCCCCCGGCTACCTCGCCGCTCAAATCGTGGTATTCACCCTCACCGCCGCCCTCGTGCTGCTGCTGCCTCTGCATCAGCGCTCCGGACTGCGCCTGCCCACCCCTGCCGGTGCCCCCTGCGTGGCAATCGCCGCTGCGCTGGTCACGACCGGACCGTACATGCTGCCGGACGAGCGCTTCACAGCCGATGCCGCAGCACCGACCGACTGCACTCGCACAGCCCCGAAGGTCTGCCTCTACCCCGACCATCAGCGATTTCGCAGCCAGGTCGTCCAGCACGTGCAAACCCTCTCCCAGGCCGCCGACGCCGCCGGATACCGGTCCCTCGTTCCGCAGCGATTCGAAGAGCTGAGCCGTACCTACCGCATCAACGCTCCGAACACCATCGGCATGGAGATCCCCGCCGACGCCTACGCCACCGGCGAGGTCAGTCTTGAGGAAGTGGCCTCCGCCATGGTCCGCCCCCTGCACTGCGACCTCATGTACACCGAGCCCGGTCCGGGACCCAAGTACTGGGAGAGGGAGTTCTCCCTGTACGCCACCTTGCTGAACACAGCCGGCGTCAAGGTGAGAGAAGAGGAGTTCCCTGCATCACCCAGAATCCTTTCCCCCCAGGACGTCGACAAGATCATGCGGGACTACGGGACCTGCAATCTGGAGGGGACGTGACCAATGTCCCGCGATCTCTCCGCGCATGGGCAGGCGTACACTCCACTCGCCCGGCCCTGATCCTCTTTGCGGTCACCGGCGTGCTCTCCGTCCTGTGCGCCCGCGCGATGATCGACAGCATGGGCTTCCTGCTGTTCGACACCCCGGTGTCACTCCTCCTGCTGCTGCCGGTACTCGCGGGAATCGCCGTCGGGATCGGCTCCGACAACACCGCCCGGCTCCCCTTGCCGGAACACAGGCGTCTCATCCCCGCCCGCCTCGCCTGGCTGGCGTTCCTCGCCGTCCTCGCCGGCTCGGCGGTCAGCCTCGGCCAGCTCGCCGGTCCCGACATCACCTGGCAGCCGGGCGCACGCAACCTCATGCTGCACGCATCGCTCGCCGTTGCCACGGTCAGACTCCTCGGCCCGGCGATGGCCTGGCTTCCCCCGGTCACCTTGACTCTGGTCGCCATGCTTTTCGGCTATCCGCCCTCCGAGCCCGGCTACTACTGGTGGGCCATGATCATGGAAGAGACGGTCACGGTAACCCACTGGGGGGTGACCGCAACCGCCTTCACCCTGGCCGCCGCGCTCTACGCATTCGCTCCCGTCGCGCGAGGGCACGTCGGGCGCTTCAGCCGAACTCGTAGCCCCGCACCCGGCACCCGAGCTGAATGAGACCCCCAGGCCGCGCGAGGAACATGTGCGCGTGACCGGTGAATCCTACGAAAGGCCCCGTCATGCAGCAGGTATGGACCATCGCAGCCGCCCTGGTCATCGCGAACATTATCGGGTTCGGCGCAGCGCTGCTCTTCAAGAAACTGCACAGGATCCGTACCCGCCGGCGCGGATGAGGTTCTCGTCCGGTTGTCGGGCTTGGTCTTCCGTCCTGTGGTGGCACCCTGGCCGTCGTCTCATCGATGAGCCGTCCTGTTGTGGGTCAGGCCACGGGCTTCCGGGCGACCCCGCCCTTGCGGCCGATCTCGAAGGCCAGCCGGTAGATGTCCGGCAGGTCGATCGACTTGTTGGTGCGCTCGGTCATGACCCCCAGATCGAGCAGCTCCAGGATGATCTCGCCGTAACTGGCGAGGTCCCGTGGGCCGGTGCCCTGCTTCCCGTCCTCCAGCAGCTTGGCGACCTTGGTGCGCAGCCCGTTGCTCTCCCAGGCGAACCAACAGACGGCGGAGCGTTCCATCGGCACCTGACTGCCCCCGAGGAGTTCGACAGAGAGGGCGGCCCACCCGATGTCGCTGTGCAGATGGTCGAGCGCGTCGAATAGCAGGACGAGGAGTGCGCGCAGTTGGCGCTCGCCCTGTCGCAGCCCACCGCGCAGCGTCTGAACATCGCGAGGGCCCAGCACGTCCTGGGCACCGTCGCCATGTTCGACGGCGACCTCCCGCGGGCGCGGGACTACTGGACCCAGGCCCTGGAGGCGTTCACCGAGATCGGCGTCGCCGAGGCCGACGACGTACGCGCACGGCTCGGCATCACCCCCGGCACACGGACGCCCACCGCGTCCTGCACCTCGCTCTCGGGCCCGGGAAACACCATCTGATCTGCGGGTCCTCCCACCTACCCTTCGTGACGCGTTTCCGATGACGCATCACGGGAGTGCGTGGCGATTCTCGAGCCGACTCAGAAGGGCATCTGACCTGCTGCTTTGCGTCGCAAGGGTTGCCTCGGCCTGCTTTCGGTCACGCAACGGGTCGAGCGGCCCACCTGCCTACCGCAGGCGGATTGACCTGCATCATTCCCTGAAGCGGTGCTTGGCCCGGCAAAATGTCACCGTGCTACGCAGAAACCTTGACGCTCGGACGACGCTCGTTCTGAGTTTCCGTCAGGCCCGTGGGCGATCGGAGCCACCACACCCCGGGCTCACTCGACATGCGTGATCGGCGGCTAGGGGGCGTCCGCGGACCGTGGCGGCTCCGACAGCCTGCGCTCCAGGTCGCGCAGGTCCTTGCCGATGGACGAGCGGACCTTTCTCGCCATGATGGGCGCGGCCAGGCGGTAGTAGCCTCCGGCGTCGCCGCGGACACGGATCCGGGCGAGTGCGCCGCGGGGATGCGGGGCGAAAGTGTAGGTGATGTGCATGGGCATCGGGCCGGCCACCGACACCATGTCCAGCAGCCTGGCGGGTTCGAACGCGTCGACGCGCAGCACGTAGTGGATGCGCTTGCCGAGGAAGTGCGCGGTACGAGTGACCTCGGCACCCACGCCGAACCCGCCCGCGTCCGCCTCCCGGGTCAGCGCTGCCTCACGGATGCCCTGGGTCCACTCGAGGTCGTTGCGCCAGTCCATGGCGTAGGCCGCGACCTGCTCGGGCGGTAGCGGGATCACACGCTCCGCCGTCTCGTCGATCGTCATCGCTCTCCTGCGTTGTGTCGTGTCGTGCCCTCGGCGTCCGTACGGTCCGAGGGTTCTGGTCACTTGGGCGGCAGACCGAGTGCGTAGTCATGCCCCTCGTCGATCCAGGCGAGGAGAAATGCGTCCTGCGCGAGCGCGGACGCGGCGACGGTGACCCAGCCGCGCACCGGGCGGCTGCCGAAGTCGAAAGCGCGCGCGCCCGGCCGGGCCAGCGCGGCCTCGGTGCTGTCGGGGCCGACGCGGACGATCATCTCGTCCCCGACGACCCCGACGGCCATGTTGCCGTGGCACAGGAACGAAAGGCCGCCGAACATGCGCTTCTCGGTGATGTCGTCCTGCGCTCCGAGGTGCTGGCGGATGCGCTGAGCCAGTCCTTCGTCGTATGCCATGGCGGTCCTCAGAGGGTGAACAGAGGCTGTGGGGTGGTGGTTTCGGCGTACTGCTTGAGCCGGGTCATGAGCTGTCCCCAGGTGTAGGCGGCCGGAGGCAGGCCCGGGTCGTCGTCCTGCCAGCCCGTGTGGTGGAAGAGGACCCGGGTGCCGGACGCGTCGGGGATGTCGGTCAGCTGCCAGGTGATGACGGTGCCCGACCAGTGCGGAGGGAAGGCGCCGACGGACGTCCAGCGGACCTCGTCCTCGTCGGCCCGGTCCCGGCGCAGCTGGAACGGCTCGGGGATCTGGGGGAAGTCGAAGAAGAGGATGTCGTCCTTACGGTTCACGCCGGTGGTCCACCAGCCGGTGAGGCCGTCATGGGTGTTCAGGGCTCTGTGAACCGCGGTGCGCTCGGCGTCGACGTCGACCTGGAATGCGATCTCGGACATGGGGTGTACTCCTGATGATGCGGGGTGGGAGGGGGTCAGACGGTGAAGTACGGGACCGGGCTGCCGGTCTCGACGTTCTCCTTCAGGCGCAGGAACATGCCCGCCCAGCCCATCGTGACCTCGCGGAACATGTCGTCGATCTCGGCGAAGCCGGTGTGGTCGAACCGCACCACCGTGCCGCCTTCGGGGTGCGCCTCCAGGGCGTAGACGATCTCGGTGCCGATCCACTGCGGCGGGCCGGCGACCACGGTCTGTGCAAGGCGCTTGCCCGGCTCCGCCGTCTCGATACGGAAGTCCCAGGTCATCGGCGCACCGGGGAAGGAGAGCCGATGCAGGGCGCCGACGCCCTCGCCGATCTCGGCCCTGGTGGTGAACCAGCCGGCCACGCCCTCGGCAGTGGAGATCGCCCGGTAGACGGTGTCGGCGTCGGAGTCGATACGGATCTGAAGCGCGATGTCGGCCATGGGTGTCCCTTCATGAACGGTCCCGGCCCGGTCGGCCCGGGGATTTACTTTAGTCGACACTAAAATGAAGTCCTCGGCGTTGGCAAACTGAAGTGGCGACTAAAATGACGACCATGGATGCGGTACGGGCGGTCGCCGAGCCGAGACGGCGACAGATCCTGCGCCTGGTCTGGGACGTGGAGCTGTCCGCCGGAGAGATCGCCGAGCGCTTCGACGTCACCTTCGGCGCGGTCTCGCAGCACCTCAAGGTGCTGAGGGACTCGGGCCTCGTTACGCTGCGCCAGGAGGGCAAGCGGCGCTACTACCGCGCGGACCGCGAAGCCATGGGGCCGCTGGCCGACTACCTGCAGTCGATGTGGGCCAGCAGGCTCGACACCCTCACCGAGCTGGCCGAGGCGGCCGAGGCGGCGGAGGTGGCCGAGCGGAACGAGAGGTCCGGAGGGACGGCTCAGTGAGCACAGGCGTAGTCACGGTGGAACGGCGCATCGCCGCCCGGCCCGAGACCGTGTTCTCCTTCTTCACCGACAAGGAGAAGTGGCTGTCCTGGATGGGCAAGGACGGCGAGTTCTCCTTCGAACCGGGCGGGGCCTACCGCACGAACATCACAGGTGAGAACGTTGCCGAGGGCCGCTTCGTCGTGGTCGACCCGCCCAAGCGACTCGTCTTCACCTGGGGCTGGGCCGAGGCCGGCATGCCCGTGCCGCCCGGCTCCACCACCGTGGAGATCACCCTGGAACCGGTCACCGGCGGCACCCTGCTGCGTCTCGTCCACAGCGGACTGCCCACCCCTGAGGCATGTGCCGCGCACGAGGAAGGCTGGACACACTACGTCCAGCGCCTCGCCGCACGAGCGGAAGGCGGCGACCCGGGCCCCGACGAGTGGATGTGACCGCCCCGGCCGCAGAGCCGCGCTCCACACGCGAGGGTGCTCTCGGGGAGCGCGTCGCCACACTCGGACATTGCTGGGACGCTGCTGGTCCGGCCGGGCGCGAGGTCCGTCACCAATGGTGCGTGTGCGCGAGCGGGCTGTTGGGGGCGCAGGTGGAAGATCGGGTTTCGGGTGCATTCTGATATCTCGTACCCGGCGTGGGTGCGGGTCGGGAAGAATGATCGACGATGACACCCCGGATCGAGGGCCCCGAGCAGCCCGACTACAGCCCCTTCGCCCATCTGACCGTCCCCAACGCCGCCCTCTACCGGCAGGTGATGCGCACGTTCCTGGCCGCCAAGGAGCGGTTCGCGGTGCACCTGCGGCCGGAGGACGTGCACATCGCGATGGAGCCGGGGGAGCGCCCCGCCGACGTGGAGACGGTGACGAAGGCGCTGGACAGCCTGGTCGACTGGGGCAATCTGCGGGCCGACCCGGACACCGCACGGGTGACGGCGGTCGAGGACTTCTACCGCAAGCGGTTCATCTACCAGCTCACACGGGCCGGCGAGGCCACCGAGGCGGCTCTGGGGGCGTACGACGAGACACTCGGGCGGCGCGGCGCCCTCCAGGCCGTAGCTCTGCACGACATCGTCACCCAGCTGCGAGCCCTCCTCGCATTGTCCGCCGACGACCGGCCCGACCCTGCCAAGACACATCTGGCGCTGGACGCGCTGGCGAGCCGGTTCACCGCCCTCGCCGACAACGCCCGTGCCTTCATGGGTTCCCTGCAGCGCACCATCGACCTCCATGAGGTGGAGGAGGAGGTCTTCCTCGCCTACAAGGACCGGCTCATCCAGTACCTGGAGCGCTTCATCCAGGACCTGATCACCCTCGGCGGGCGCATCGCCCAGCTCATCCTGAGCCTGGAGACGGACGGCCGCATCGATGTGCTGCTGCGGGCCGCCGCCGCACGTGAGGCCGCCGACGCCGCGCCCGAGCAGGCCGGGCATGCCGAGGAGGAGGCCTACCTGGGGTGGGCCGGACGGTGGGACGGGCTCGCGGCGTGGTTCATCAGCCGGGACGGGCGCGAGTCGCAGGCCCGGCTGCTGCGCGGCCGGGCCCTCGGGGCGATTCCCCAGATGCTCGCCGTCGTACGGTCGCTGGGGGAGAGGCGGGCCGGGCGTTCCGACCGGTCCGCCGACTTCCGCACACTCGCCCGCTGGTTCGCCGAAGCCCCCGACGACGACTCCCGGCACCGGCTGTGGCGTACTGCGTTCGGGCTCTACCCCGGACGGCACCTCACCGTCGACGCCGACACCCTTGCCGCACGCGCCGCCCGCCCGGTTCCCGCCGCCACACCCTGGGCCTCGGCCGACCCGCTGCGGATCAGCCCCCAGCTGCGTCGCACCGGCAGCTACGAGCGGCGCGGAAAGCCCCGCAAGGTCGAGGACCGGCAGGATCGGCGCCGCCACCTCGGCGAGGTGGCGGCCAAACAGGCCGCGGAGACCGCCGCGGCCCGCGCCCGGCTCGTCACCGACGGCACCACCCGGCTCTCCGAACTCGGCGAGCTCGACCCGGCGTCCTTCCAGTTCTTCCTCCAACTGCTCGGCGATGCCCTCGCCACCTGGCGGCCCGGTATGCGGCACACGGTGGCCACCAGTAACGACGGTTCCATGGAGATCCGGATGAGCGCACTCGCCGACGGTGGCGAGGCTGAGGTCCGGACGCCCTCCGGCACCTTCCGGGGACCGGATCATCTCATCGAGATCGTCGATCTGACGGACGGAGGCGGCCACCGATGACCACCCCCCTCGCCGAGGTCCTCGACGGACAGCACGCCGCCGACCTCCGCAAAGCCGCACGCACGCTGCTGAAAGCGCCTCTCCTGCTCGCCCGCGGCCGGTACGCCGACGAGTTCCGTCTCGTCCGCCGCCATGCGTCCGAGCTTCGCGAGTGGTTCGACCGCAACACCGGCTGGTCCCTTCAGGTGGACGCCGAGACGGCCAGGCTGCGGAAGATCCCGGGCGTCTTCACGGACGCAACCCACCCTGCACGTGAGGCGACCCGCGCTGCCGTCCCCTTCACTCGCCGCCGTTACGTGCTGCTCTGCCTCGCGCTCGCCGCCCTCGAACGCGGCGAGGCGCAGATCGCTCTCGGCCGCCTCGCCGACCAGGTCGTGCTGGACGCCGCGGACCCGCAACTCGCCCGTGCCGGAATCGAGTTCACCCTGGACCGCCGTGACGAACGCCTCGACCTCGCCGCCGTCGTACGGCTTCTGCTCGGCCTCGGTGTGCTGCGCCGGGTCGCCGGCGACGAGGAGGCGTACATCAGCGGAGCCGGAGACGTCCTGTACGACGTCGAACGGCGGGTGCTGGCCGGGCTGCTCGCCACCCGCCGGGGCCCCTCCACGGTGCACGCCGAGGCTCTGGACGACCGGTTGCACGAGCTCGTCTCCGAGACCGCCCTGGACAGCGATGAACTGCGCTTCCGCGCGATGCGTCACTCGCTCACCCGCAGGTTGCTGGACGACCCGGTGCTCTACTACGACGAACTGACCGACGCCGAGCTCGGCTACCTCACCCGGCAGCGGGGCTTCCTCACCGCCCGTATCACCGAACTGACCGGCCTGGTCCCCGAGGTCCGGGCCGAGGGCATCGCCATGGTCGACCCCGACGACGACCTCACCGACATCCGGATGCCGGAGCAGGGCACGCACGGCCACATCACTCTGCTGCTCGCCGAGTACTTGGCCGGGGCGGCCGACGCGGTCACCGCCGACCAGCTGGCCCGCCGGGTACGCGAACTTGCCGCCGAGCACGGTGGATTCTGGGCCAAGTCCGCGCGGGACCCCGGCATGGAGGCCGAACTCGTCGAACAGGCCGTCACCCGGCTCACCGCCCTCGGGCTGGTCTCCCGCACCGCCCACGGGATCGTGCCGCGCCCCGCGCTCGCCCGATACGCGGTCGGCGATCCCGTCGTACTCGAACCCGGCACCGCACGCATGCCGGCGCAGCGAAAGGCCGGCTCATCGTGACCACCGCTCTGCCCACGCCACTCCGTTCCCGCTGGCAGCCCCTGCGTATCGGACTCGTCGATCTCTTCCACTACGACGTGGAGGAGTTCCACTTCCGGGACGGACGACTGTTGCTGCGCGGCAACAACGGCACCGGCAAGTCCAAGGTGCTCGCTCTCACCCTGCCCCTTCTGCTCGACGGGGACCTCAGCCCGCGTCGGGTCGAACCGGACGGCGACCCCGCCAAGCGGATGGAGTGGAATCTGCTCCTCGGCGGTGAGCACCCGCATTCCGAGCGACTCGGCTACACCTGGATCGAGTTCGGCAGACTCGACGGGTCCAGCGGCGAGCAGCACTTCCGCACGCTGCTCTGCGGTCTGAAGGCCGTCAGCGGACGCGGCATCGCCCGCCACTGGTACGCGCTGACCGGTCAGCGCGTCGACCATGGCCCCCGCGCCCGCGCCGAGGAGTCCCTGAGCCTGCTCGACGCCACCGGCACGGCCCTCTCCCGGGACCGCCTCGCCGAGGCGATTGCCGGGCACGGCATGGTGTACGACCAAGCCAGGCCGTACCGCAGGGCCGTGGACGAAGCGCTCTTCGGGCTCGGTGAGCAGCGCTACGGCGCTCTCGTCGACCTGCTTGTCCAGCTGCGCCAGCCCCAGCTGTCCAAACGCCCCAACGAGGCGGCTCTCTCCCGGGCCCTCACCGAGGCCCTGCCCCCCATGGACCAAGCCGTCATCGCCGATGTCGCCGAGGCCTTCCGCTCGCTGGACGAGGAGAAGGAGGAGCTGGCGGCCGCCTCTGCCGCCGATCGGGCCGCCTCCGGCTTCCTGGAGCACTACCGGCGCTATGCCCGTATCGCCACCCGTCGGCGCGCCCGCCTTCCGCGTGGCGAGCACTCCCGCTACGAGCACCTCCTGCGGGACCTCGCCGAGGCGCAGGCCCAGCAGGCCAGGGCCGAGGAGGAACGGACCGCGGCAGAGGGCCGGATCGCCGCCCTGGAGGAGACGCAGGCCCGGCTGCGGGCTCAGGACGCCGCCCTGCGTGAAGGCCCCGAAATGCGCAGCGCCCGGGAACTCGAACAGGCTGCCACGGCGGTGGAGCGCACGGCCGCCGCCTTGCACCGGGCCTGGGACGACCGGGAACAGGCCGCACGACTCCACGCGCGTGCCCTGGAGCGGCTCGGCGCGGCCGAAAACCGGCTGCGCGCCGCCCAGCAGCTGGCCGCGGACACCTTCGGTAAGGCAAACGAGGCGGCCGCCGCTGCCCGGATCGAGCTGCCCGAAGGCGACCGGCTGTCCGATACGGAACTGCGGCGCGACACCGAACAGTCGGTGGAACGAGGGCACCGTGTCCTGAGCCACGTGGAGGGTCTCGCCGAGGCGGCCGTGCGCGCGGCCGAAGAACGCCGCCGGCAAGCCGTTCGGCTGGACGAAGCGGACACCGACCTCGGCGAGGCCACCACGGCACACCTTCAGGCCGAGGCCGAGGCAGCCGCTGCCGGCCGGGCCCTGCTGGACGACGTACGGGAACGTGCCCGCGCCTGGACCGAGCTGGCCCACCCCGATCCGGTCGGTCTGCTGGACGAACTCCAGGACTGGGTTCTGCACCTCGATGGGCCCTACCCGGCGCGTGCCCACGCCACCCGGGCCCACAGCACCGCCTCTGCGCGACTGGCCGAGCAGGCCGCCGAATCCGACCGTCGGCGGGTGGAGCTGACGGAGCGCACCGACCAGGTGCGCCAGGAACTGGCCATGCTGGAAGCGGGCGGGCGCGGAGCACCCCAGCCCCCGCCCACCCGGACCCCGGGCCTGCGCGAGCGGCTGCCTGGCGCACCCCTGTGGCGGCTGGTGGACTTCCGTGACGGACTCCAGGAGGGGGAACGTGCCGGTCTTGAGGCGGCACTGGAAGCGTCCGGGATGCTGGACGCCTGGGTCCTCCCCGACGGCTCGGTCCTGGCCGCCGACGGCCACGACGTCCTGATCTCGCCGGCCACCGGCCCGGTGGACGGCGCATCGCTCGCCGGCCTGCTGCGGCCGGCCGTGGACCACGGGGACGCCCAGGCCGCTGCGGTGGGCGAGGAGAGAGTGGCGCGGCTGCTCGCGGCCATCGGCGGTGCAGCGGACGGCGAAGCCGGGACCTGGGCCGCGTCGGACGGACGTTTCCGGATCGGCACACTGACCGGCCGGTGGACCAAGCCCGCCGCCGAGTACATCGGCGAGGCTGCGCGGGAGGTCGCACGGCGAGCTCGTATCGCTGCCCTGCGCACCGAACTCGCCCTGCTCCAGGGCGAGATGGACGCCGTCACGGCCGCACTCGACGCGGTGGCCGCCCGTCGGCGTACCCTCGATGGCGAGTTGGCAGCGGTACCCGACGAGCACACCCTCACCCAGGCACAGGCCCAGGTGGCCGCCGCCGCCGAGACGGTACGCCGGGCCCGTACGCGGCGCGAGGAAAGGGCCGCCGACCTCACCGAAGCGGCCGAACAGGCCGAGCGGGCCGCCGCCGAACTCGCCGGGACTGCCGCTGATCTGGGGCTGCCCGCCGACCCGGTGGGGCTGTCCGCCGTGCGTGACGCCCTCGGTTCTCTCACAGCCGTCCTGGCCGCCCTGTGGCCTGCCCTACGGGAGCGGGGCGAGGTGGCCCGCCAGGCGGAGGAGGAGGCCACCGAGGCCGGACAAGCAGGGGAACGGGCCGCCGAACTGGCGCTGCGTGCGGAGGAGGCCGGGCGCGAGGCGGCCGCCACGGACGAGCGCCATGCCACCCTGCGCTCGACGGTGGGCGCCGCCGTCGCCGAACTTCAGCGGCGGCTGGCCGAGACCGCCGAGGCGCTGCGCACCTGCGAAGCCGATCAGCAGCTCACACGGAAGCGCCACGCCGAGGCCGACCGGGCGGCAGGCAAGGCCGAAGGGCGCATCGAACAGCTGGAAAAGGGCCTGACGGAGGCCGCCGAGGCGCGCACGGAGGCCATCGCTTCGCTTCAGCGGTTCACGGCCACTGGCCTGATCGCGGTCGCCCTGCCCGAACTTCCCGTGCCTGCTGCGGACGGTGATCCCTGGGCCGCCACCCCCGCCGTCGCGCTGGCCCGCGCCATCGAAGCGGGTCTGTCGGCGACCGACGACTCGGACGCCGCCTGGGAACGTGTGCAGCGCCGCCTCAGCGAGGAACTCAAGACCCTCCAGGACGCCCTGTCCCGGCACGGACACAGCGCCTCCGCCCGGATGGTGGAGGACGGGGTGGTCGTCGACATCGTCTACCAGGGCCGTGAACGCGCCGTGCCCGAACTCGCCGAGGCGCTGGCCGCCGAGGTCGGCGAACTCACCCGCATCCTCACCGCACGAGAGCGGGAGATCCTCGAAACCCACCTGATCACCGAGGTCGCGGGCACGCTCCAGGAACTGATGGGGGCAGCCGAACGGCAGGCACGGGACATGAACGTCGAGCTGGAGGAGCGTCCCACCTCCACCGGCATGAAGCTGCGGCTGGTGTGGCGGGCCTCCCGCAAGGCCCCCGCCGGCCTCGCCCAGGCCCGTGACCGCCTCCGCCAGTCGGCCGACGCCTGGACCCCTGAGGACCGCGCGGCCGTCGGCGAATTCCTGCAGGCCCAGATCGCCCGGCAGCACACCGACGACGCGTCCGGCAGCTGGCTCGAGCATCTCACCGCCGCACTCGACTACCGCACCTGGCACGAGTTCGGGGTCGAGCGGCACCAGCACGGACGCTGGGTCCCGGCCACCGGCCCTGCCTCGGGTGGCGAGCGGGTCCTCGCCGTGTCCGTGCCGCTGTTCGCAGCCGCCTCCTCGCACTACGCGAGCGCCGGCAGCCCGTACGCGCCCCGTCTGGTCACCCTCGACGAGGCGTTCGCCGGAGTGGACGACGACTCACGCGCCAAGTGCCTGGGCCTGCTGCACGCCTTCGACCTCGACGTGGTGATGACCAGTGAGCGGGAATGGGCCTGCTATCCGCAGGTGCCGGGTATCGCCATCGCGCAGCTGTCGCGGATCGACGAGGTCGCGGCGGTGCTCGTCACCCGCTGGGAATGGGACGGCAGCCGGCGGCTGCGCCGCGAGGACCCGGTGCGGCAGGAGAGCACGATCATCCCGGCACCGCGCGCGGAGTCGGCGGAGGCCGGACCGGAGCAGCTGTGGACCTGACACCCGCCGTACCCGACACCGCCGGGGTCGACGAGCAGCGGCTACGCCGCCTGTTGGGCGATCCCGGCCTCGCCTGGCTGGTCGACCGGGCACGCCGACGCCTGGAACGAGGGCAGCCGCTCACCGGCCCGGTCTCCCTCGGCACACCGACCCCTGACCAACGGGCAGCAGCGGAGCGGCTGCTGGGTCGGGCTCCGGGCAGTGGACGGTCCCTGACCGTGCGGCTCGACGCGGTGGACGCCCTCCTGCGCCGCTCGGGCGTCGGCCCCGACGGTCTGGCCGACGCCGTGGCCGCGCTCACCGGTCCGGTCGTGCCGCTCGGCCCGGCCCGCCAGGCGGAGGAACGGGCCTGGCAGGAGGCATACACCTCGCTCAACGCCCTCGTGGACGAGGCCCCGGCCCTTGCCGCATGGGCCGACCGGCTCCGGGGCGACGGCCTGCTACGTCGCCTTTCCCGCACCCCCGCCGCGGCCCGCGACCTCCTCGACCAGGTCGCGACCGCCCTGCGCGCCCTGCCCGCGGAGCCGTCGGTGTCGCTTCCCGCCTTCGCAGC
Source organism: Streptomyces sp. NPDC002133 (assembly GCF_040296405.1). Lineage (NCBI taxonomy): Bacteria > Bacillati > Actinomycetota > Actinomycetes > Kitasatosporales > Streptomycetaceae > Streptomyces > Streptomyces sp. NPDC002133. The sequence goes on from NZ_JBEOXF010000027.1 coordinate 26,546, forward strand.
CCGCCACCTCGGCAGCGCGCACGCCCTGGACGACGGAACCGCACTCGCCACCCTCACCCTCTCCGGCATCCGGGCCCTGTGCGGTCACCCGGACGGCACCGGCGCCCAGTGGCGGCGGGACGTCTGGGCATCGGCGGGCCTGCTCCGCGACGAACTCTCCTCGACCGTGCTGACGCTGAACCTGCGCGGCACTCCCGCCCTGGACTGGACGGCTGACGCGGGTGAGCCGACCGTGCTCACCCTGCGCCAGCTCGTGCGCCGTCCGCCCGCTTCGACCGGCGCGACCGTTCGGATCTGCGAGAATCCTGCCGTGCTCGCAGCGGCGGCCGATACCCATGGCCCTCACTCCGCACCGCTCGTGTGCCTCCAGGGCCAGCCGTCCGCCGCCGCCCTCACCCTCCTGCGCCACCTGCATCAGCACGGGACGACACTCCAGTACCACGGGGACTTCGACTGGGGCGGGATGCGCATCGCCGCAACCCTGATGCGCCACGTCTCCTGGCGGCCCTGGCGCTTCACCGCCGCCGATTACCGTGACGCGGTGCGCGCCGGCGCCGGTGGCACACCCCTCACCGGTCGGCCGACGGAGGCGCCTTGGGACTCGGAACTGCCCCGGGCTCTCGCAGAACTGGGCGTCCGCGTAGAGGAGGAGACGGTCCTTGACATCCTGCTGTCCGACCTGTCGTGAGAGCGGTGTGTGTCGGGGGGACGGCGGAGGGCATGACCGAACCGGCCGGTGCCCCACCGCGACGAGGGCAGCAGGGCAGCTTGCAGAGCACCGCCAGGGGCCGACATGCGTGCCGAGCAGGTCGAGCCCTACGAAGGCCGGCGTGGGCTCGACCCGCTCGCAGCTCGTGACGCTCTCTTGGCGCTGTGAGCCCTGGTTGATTGCGCTACCCCGGCAAGAGACCTGGCCCGGCCTGGTGTTATCCCCGTCGGTGACGTCTTGATCGCTTCCCGATGACCCGTCATGTGGAGTGCGTCGCGATCCTTGAACCGGCCGAAAAGGCGGCCTGACCTGCAGGTTCGGGCAGTGTGCGTTCAGTGGGTGGGTCCGTAGGGGCTCAAGCCGTGCATCAATGGTTTGAGGTCCTTCGGCGCGGGGCTCGGGGACTTCCGGTAGCAACGGTGAACCGCTGAGCGGGTTCAGGGGTTGCACGTGACTCTCGGCCCGAGCGATCCATGCCTCGGCTTCGTCCCTGGCCGGTTGCCGACGTCTACGCCACGGGCCCCGGCGGCGACACCGAAGCGATCATCGGCCGGTGGTTCGCCACCGGCGGCAGCTGCCGCGAACGGACCGTCCCGGCCACCGAAGTCTACCTGTCGGCGAGCGACCGGCCGGGCGACAGGTTTCTGTCGGCGCGGCACATCCGGCATGCATGCGACGCGTCCCTGAAGCGGCTGGGGGCCGGCCACATCGACCTCTGCCAGATGCACCACATCGACGGGACAGGCCCTGGGAGGAGATCTCGGAGGCGTTCGACGTTCTGCGAAGGCGAGGCAAAGTGCTCCACTTCGGCTCGCCCGGTTTGCCGGACGGCTCTCGCCCGGGCACACGAGGCCGCGCGCTCCCGGCACTCCCTCGGACTGGTCACTGAGTAGTGGAGGTACGACCTGGTGACCCACTGGGCCGAGTTGGAGGTGCTGCTTGCGCCACGGCACAACGGGATCGGCATGGTCTCCTGGGATCCGCTGAAGGGCGGCGTGCTCGGCGGAGCCCTGCGCAGGCGCAAGGAGGGCACCGCTGTACGCGGAGTCTCGGGACGCTCGGCCCGTACGCTCGCCGGTCACCACAACGTCAGTGTGGTGTAAGAGAGTTGGTGCGAAAGCATCGGCGAGGAGGACAGGTCAGTGAGCCGGATCGGGTGACCGGGCGGCCGCCTGCCCGAGCCGGTCGGCCAGCCGGCGGGCGGCACGCCGCAGCTCGACGGGGCCGACGATGCGGAACGGCGCCCCGATCGCCGTGAGTTGGCGGACGTACCAGTCGGGGTCGTCGGTGGATCCGAGGAGGCGGGTACGGTCCGGGGCGAGGGGCTCCAGGCGGCCGAGGCTGCGCGGGATCCACTCGGCGGCGGCCGCCGCGGGCGCCTCGATGACGACCTCCACGTGGTGCTTCCAGTCTTCGGAGAGGTGCTCTTCGAGGGTGCGTACGGGGTCGAAGTCGAGCGGCGGTGTGAAGGTGTCCGCCTGGACGTCGACGGAGAGCACCCGGTCGATGCGCAGGAGGCGCCGGGCGTCGACCGGGTGCGACCAGCACAGCAGGAACCAGCGGCCGTGGTGGACGACGACCGCCCATGGGTCGACCTCCATGGCGCGGTCGCGGCCTGGGCCCGGACGGTAGACGAGGCGCAACCGTTGCCGTGCGGCACTGGCCTGGACGAGGAGCGCCGTCGTCTCGGGGTCCGGGGTCGAGGCGTCGCGGTCGCGGGGCAGAGCGCGGATCTGCCGAACGGCGTCGGCAGGGCCTGCGACCGGCGCCGGTAGCACGCGGACGATCTTCGCGAGTGCGCTGCCGGCCGGGTCGTCCGGGTCGCCGGCCGCATGGTGCCCTTCCAGTACGGCCATGACGAGGCCGAGCGCCTCCGCGTCGGTGAACATCAGCGGCGGCAACCGGTGCCCGCGCCCGACGCGGTAGCCGCCGTACGGGCCGCGGGTCGCGTCGATCGGCACGTCGGCCTCGCGCAGGATGCCGACGTACCGGCGGACCGCCCGTTCGGAGACCGCCAGCCTGCCGGCCAGCCGCTCCGCGGTGATCCCCGGGCTGTTCTGGATCAGTTCGAGGGCGAGGAGCGCGCGGGCGGTGGGGCTCGTGTCGTCGTGCACGGCCGGCCTCCCCTCATTTCCGGAAGTAGATCGTCCTGAATGCAGGCTAGCGTCGGATCCGTGAGCCGCCGACCGCATCGATCGCATGTGGACGGACTTGAGGCCACGGAGCCTCCGTGCGGCGCACCGCACGGAGGTGCCGAATCGATCCTCCCCCAGCCGTGACGCCGATCCCGACTCCCGGCGAGCCCGCCGGGAGGAAACGTGAGAGAGGGAGCCACGTTGTTCAACGATGTCGTACCCACCGGCCGACGGTCATCGGCGGTCGCCACCGGACGGCCTCGCGTCCTGGTCGTCGGCGGCAAGCTCAAGCATGTGCGCAAGGCCCGGGAGCTCGGCCTGGACGTGGTTCAGGCCCAGTTCCCGGACGAGTACGACCGCGGTCACTGGCCCTACGTCGATCAGGCGCTGCTGCTCGACTACGGCGATACCGACCGGCTCCTCCCGCTGGTCCGGGCGTTGCACGAGGCATGCCCGTTCCAGGCCGCCGTGTCGCTGTTCGAACTCGGGCTGCTGCCGGCGGCGCGGATCAACGAGGCGCTCGGCCTCGGCGGCGAGTCCGTCGCCACCGTGGAACTGCTGCTGGACAAGTGGCGGATGCGCCTGCACCTGGCCGCCAAAGGCATCAGCCCGGTGGCCTCCGCGGTCGGCCGTTCCGCGCAGGACGTTCGGGAGTTCGTTCAGGCGCACGGGCTCCCGATCGTCGTCAAGCCGATCCGCGAATCGGGCAGCCTGGGGGTGTCCTGCATCCGCGACCGAGCCGACGTGGACGTCGTCGCCGCACGGTTCCGATCCCTCGGCGACGGGCATTGGGCCGCCAAGGACCTGTCCAGTGCCGATTCCTTCGACGAGTTCCTCATGGAGGAGTTCCTGGACGGTCCGGAGATCAGCGTGGAGACCCTGACCTTCGACGGCCGGCATGTGGTCGTCGCGGTGACCGACAAGGAGTGCGTCGGCCCCGGTTTCGTCGAGATCGGACATTCGCAGCCCAGCGGCTGCTCGGCGGAGACGCTCCGCGAGGTCACGCGGTTGGTGACGGACTTCCTCGACGCGGTGGGGCTGCGCAGCGGTCCAGGGCACACCGAGGTCAAGCTGACCTCGCGCGGCCCGCGGATCGTCGAGTCGCACAACCGCATCGGCGGTGACCGGATCAACGAACTGGCCGAGATCACCTACGGCGTCGACATGGAGCGCTACGCGCTGGGCGCCAGGTTCGGCGTGGTGGAGCCGCTGACCACGTCGCCCGAGCCTCGGGGCGGAGCGGCCGTCCGGTTCCTCACGCCGGAGCCCGGACGGGTCGTGGAGGTGGCCGGCGTCGACGCAGTACGCGCGGATCCGGCGTTCGTCGACCTCCAGTTGGAGGTACAGCCGGGCGACGAGGTACCACCACTGACCTGGAACGAGGACAAGGTCGGTCACGTCATCGCCCGCGGCGCCACCGCCACCGAAGCGATCGCCCACGCCAGGCGGCTGGCCGCGGCGACACACGTGCGCACCGAGCCCGTCGCGTGAGCAGCGCGCCGCCGGAGGTCGATGAGCAGCGATTCCGCGACGCGCTGCGCGGCCTGCCCGGCCGGGTGTGGATCATCGGTCTCGGAATCCTGGTCAACCAGGTCGGCAACTTCCTGCCCGTGTTCATCGTGCTCTACCTGACCGAGCGCGGCTACTCCGCCGGTGCCGCGGGGTTGGTGCTGGGCGTGTCCGGGGTGGGCAAGGTGCTCGGCAACGCCGTCGGCGGCCACCTCGCCGACAGGATCGGCCGGCGATGGACCATCGTGCTGTCGGCGGTGACCACCGCCGGGCTGACGGCGGCCGTGCCGTTCCTCGGGCCGCTCCCGCTCATCGTCGCGGTGGTCGGTCTCATCGGCGTGACGTCGCAGATCTACCGGCCGGCCGTCGCCGCCGTACTGGTCGACGCCGTGACGACCAATCAGCAACGGCTGGCCGCCTTCGGGGTGTTCCGGTTCGCGATGAACGTGGGCGCCGCCCTGGGCGGCGTCATCGGCGGTGTGCTGGCCGGCACCTCCTATGTCGAGCTCTTCCTGGGCAATGCCGCCGCGTGCCTGCTGTTCGGCGTGGTCGTGGCGATGCTGCTGCGCGATGCGCCCCAGTCGCGGTCCGACCAGGACGACGCGGACACGCAGGCGGACCGGGCGGTGGGATACCGGCAGGCGCTCGCCGACCGCACCCTGGTGCGATTCCTGCTGATGACAGTGGTCGCCGAGTTCGTCTACATCCAGTCCACCGTCGGCCTGCCCCTGCACGTCAGCGACGTGGGTCTGAGCCCGGGCGACTTCGGTCTCCTCATCGGGCTCAACGGTCTGCTGGTGTTGCTGCTGGAGCTGCCCATCACCGGCGCGGTCTCCCGGTACCGGCCGGAGTACGTACTGGCCATCGGCAACCTGCTCACCGGTGTCGGTCTCGCGCTGACCGGGTTCATGACCGGCATGGTCCTGCTGTCGGCGACGGTGCTGATCTGGACGCTCGGCGAGATGACAACGAGCACCATCTCCCAGGCATACCTGGGAAGTCTGACTCCGCCACGGATGGTGGGGCGCTACCAGGGGTTGTACGGCATCGCGTACACGACCGGTACGGGAGCCGGACCGCTCATCGGCGGCGCCGTGTACGCGATCGGCCCATGGGCGCTGTGGGCCCTGGTCGGCGCGGCCGGGCTGCTGGCCGCCCAGCTCTCTCTGCCGCGCCGCCGCGCGGCGCCTCAGTCGGACCGTCAAGGGAACGAGCACCACGTTCCGCTATGACCGCAACAGGCTGCTGACCGCGCCGACCTCGGGCGTCACCGCCGAGTACACCTACGACCGCTTCGGCCGCCGGCAGTCGGTGATCTCCGGCGGCAAGGTCATCGAGCGGAGCCGCTACGACGGCTTCGACGACGTCGTGGAGTCCCGGCACATGGACGCCGGCGGCGCGATGAAGTCGACGACGTACGCTTTCGATCCGCTGGACCGCACGGCGTCGAAGGCGGCGGACGGCAAGACCACCGGCTTCGAGTACCTGGGCCTGTCCGCCGAGGTCCTCGACGAGAAGGTCGCCGGCGAGCTGACCAAGTCGTTCCAGTACGGCCCGTGGAGTGAGCGTCTGTTCCACCCGAGCACGGCACACAGCCTCAAGTGACCGGGACCCGCCCGTCTCCGAGAGGCGGAGCAGACGGGACCGGTCACCACGTCGCATGGTCAGGGCAGCCGCGCACGAGGCCCGAGTGCTCCGCCTCCTCGGCGACGTCCTCGGCGCCGGTCAGGGAGGCCGGACCCGGCAAGGCGCCCCACAACGCCCACGAAGCGGATTCGCGGTGCGCCGGTCAGTCGGCGGGGGTGGCTCTGGACACCTGTCGGATGGTTGAAACTCTCAAATTCGCCAACCCTGGAGCACATGAGGCGTTGCGCATCACCCCCCGTGCCGCCGGAGGCGCCGAGTTCCGCCGTGCCGGGCCGCCGGCCGTACACGTCGTCGACGGGGCGGCTGATCGGCCTCGATCTGGCGCGCGGCCTGGCGATCCTGGGGATGTTCGCGGCGCACGTCGGCCCCGAGCCGTCGGTGGGTGGTGCGCTGGGCTGGGTGATGGAGGTGGCGCGTGGCCGGCCCGCCGCCCTGTTCGCGCTGCTGGCCGGGTTCACCCTGGTGATTCTGACCGGCCGGCCGGAGCCTCGGACGGGACGCCCGGGGCGGCAGGCCGTGGGGCGGGTGCTGATCCGCTCGGTCCTCCTGATCGCCCTGGGCTACGCCCTGATCGCCCTGGACACCGATGTCGACGTGATCCTCCCCTGCTACGGGGTCCTCTTCGTCCTCGCCCTTCCGCTGTACCGGCTGCGAGCCGCCTCCTTGGCCGCCATTGCCGCGGCGACCGCGATCGTCATGCCCCAGGTCCTGTACCTGCTGCGGGTGGCGGTCGAGGACGGAAGTTGGGGCGACGCCGTCATCGGCCACGATCCGCTGGCGTGGATCACTGATTCGGACGGGCTCGTCGAGCTGTTCATCACGGGGGCGTACCCCGTACTGACCTGGCTTCCGTTCATCGTCGCCGGAATGGCGGTGGCGAGACTGGACCTCGGCCGGCCCGGCCTCGTGGGCAGAGTGGGCCTGCTCGGCGGTGGGCTCACCGTGATCGGCTACGGAGGTTCCTGGCTGGCAATGCACCTCGTCCCCGGTGCGCTGAACGGGGTGAGAGAGGCCTCGGACACCGGGGTGGCGGCGTCGGCCTGGTGGTCCGACGCCGTGGGCGAGGACCCCACCGCAGGAATTCCCGCCTGGCTGCTGGTGGCTTCGCCGCACAGCCAGACGACCTGGTCCATCCTCGGCAACACCGGCGTCGCCCTGGCGGTCCTGGCCGGCTGCCTCGTCGCCCTGGAACGGTTGCCGCGGCTCCGGTGGGCAGCCACGCCGGTCGTCGCGGTCGGCTCGATCGCCCTGACCGCGTACGTCTCCCACATCCTCGCCATCCGGGCCCTGGGCGACGTCGACATGCCGGAGGCAGCCGCCCTGCCGGTCTTCCTCTGCTTCGCCGTGGCGGTCATGCTCTTCGCTCTCGTCTGGACCCGGTTCTTCCGGCGGGGGCCGCTGGAGTACGTGATGCACGCGGCGACGCTGCCGGCCCGCCTGATCGAATGACCGGGGAACAGCGCGCCCCCTCCGGACCCTGCCCGGGCGCCGGGCGAGCCCGGCGCCCCGGCAGGCGTGTCGGCTTCAGACGCGGTCGGCAGCGCCTCGGCGCCTCCACCACCAGGCACCCCCGGCGAGGACCGCGAGCACGAGCACACCGATGACGATCGCCGCGGCCGGCGAGGATCCACTGCCCTTGTCCTGCTCCGCCGCCGTCTGCTCGGCCGCGCCGTCCGCGGGCTCGCCGTTCTGCCCGGCGGGCGTGCTCGGTGCCGGAGTGGTGGGCGCCGCGGTCGTGGGCGCGGTGCTCGGGCCGGGGGCGATCGTCTCGGCCCCGGGGGCCGCGGGCTTCAGGGCGAGGATCGGCGCGGAGTTGCCGTGCCCGTGCCCGTGTCCGTCCCCGTGCCCGCCGGCCTCCTCCAGTTCGATCCAGCGGTCGACCCGGCCGTCCGCGTAGGACTGCAGGGTCTTGAAGGCCAGCGTCCTGGCGTCGGGCAGCTGTCGGACGATCACGGAGTAGGCGGCGTCGTCGCCGGTGGCGACCGCCGGGCCGGAGACGGTGTAACCGCGGGCCGTGGCCGCGAGCTTCCAGCCGGTCGGTCCCGCCTTGTACGCGATGTCGGCCGGGGCGAGGCCCTCGGGGAGGATCACCTCCAGCTTGGTGATGCCGGCGCTGTCGGACTCCGACTCTGCGGTGAAGTTCAGGGTGACGTTCTCGGCGAGGGCGGCGGCGCCCTCGGCCTCGACCTCCACGTGTGCCGCGGCCGGGGCGGCGAGGGCGAAGGAGGCCGCGAGGGCGGCGCCGGTGAGCAGGGACAGAGGGCGCGCGGAACGCGTCAGGGCGATGCGAGGCACGGGTGGCTCCCGAAGTGGTGGGCGGTGTGCGGGCACGCCGGAACGTGCCCCGAGGTCAGTGGGCGAGAGCGGTCCCCACCGGTGGCCCGCGACGAACGACCGAATGTGCCAGCACCAGGGAGCCGGGTGAGCACACCAGAGCCCGCGCCCGGACCGGTCGGCGCATGTGCCTCACGGCCTGTGGCGGCCGTGCGGGCACGAGACGGCCGACGAGCCCGGCGACCGTGTCACCGATGCGCTGTCCGGCGGAGCGGCATGCGGCGTCCGCACGCTGCATGAGCCAGGCCACCAGCACCGCCGCCGCAAGATGAGCGGCGGTCATGGCGGCACCGTGGTGGCCGGCGTGCCAGGTTTCGTGCGACCCGCTGTCGACGGGCGCCTGATGCGAAGGGTGAGGCCGGTGCGCCGACACCCCTGCGAGCCACAGGTGCAGGAGGTACTGCGCTGCTGCGGTCGCCGCCGTCACGGCGGTCAGCGACCGTAGCGAGCGTACGGCCGGCAGGACGAGCAGGAAGAGCAGCAGACCGGCGAACAGGGCGGCCCGCCACGACGCGGGATGCCCGGAGGCCAGGTGATGGCCGGTGACGGCAAGTCCGGTGCTCGTCGCGCCGAAGGTCGCCGCGCGCACGGCAGCGACCGCCACGCCGGTCACCGGTTCCCTACCGGTGCGGCGCGCGGCACTCCTGCTGCTGGTCCACGACATGGCTGCTCCATCATGGGGCACCGCCGCGCGGTGCGGGCCGCCGAGTTCGGGATTCGACGGGCGGTCGCGGTGATCCCGACCGGAACGGCCGAACCCGGCAGCGCGGTCGCCGCCGGCACCCGGCGCAGCCCGGGCAGGCACGGCCACCACGGCTGCGGCCGTCGCAGCCGGGCGGTGGTCGACGAGAGCGCCGGCATCGTCACCGGTCCCGCGGTCGGGTCCCGCGTTCGCAAGGGCTCCTGCCGGGTGTGAGGCGCTGGGTGCGCCCGCCCTGGACTCGTCCGTGGGGATGGAGGTCTGCCCTGGACTCGTCCGTGGGGATGGAGGTCTGCCCTGGACTCGTCTGTGGGGATGGAGGTCTGCCCTGGACTCGTCTGTGGGGATGGAGGTCTGCCCCGGACTCGTCCGTGGGGATGGAGGTCTGCCCTGGACTCGTCTGTGGGGATGGAGGTCTGCCCCGCACTCGTCTGTGGGGACGGAGGCCCGCCCCGCACTCGTCCGTCGGGACGGAGCGCCACTACGCCGGGACCAGACCGCAGCCGCGGATGAGGCCCTCGCCGCGCGCGGCAGGGCGCGGAGCAGCTCGGTCGGACTGCTCCTCGCCCTGTTCCCCGCGGCAGCGGCGGCCCCCTGGGACCTGGCGGCCCAGGTCCCCTCAGCCCTGGTCGCAGGTGTGGAACCCCCCGGCCGCCCTTGCGGCCGAGAAGCCCCGCCTCGCCCGTGTCCGTGTCTGCGACCGTGGCGAACCCGGACCCCGCCATGCCGACCGCGGACGCCGGATACGCGATGGGCGGGGCGTCGACGACGAAGCCCGCGTGGTCCCAGGAGAGCACCTGCCTGGCGTCCGGGTGGCGAAGTGCTCCTCCGCGGCCACCGTCTCCGGGGACGTGTGGAGGCAGGGGCGTTGGACCGACAGCCGTGACGCCGCCTCCATCGGGAGGGCCGCCGTATCTGCGAACGCCTCGACAGACCACGGCGCGCGGTGCCATCGCTCGGCCGGCCCCTCGCGGTCGACGGGAACAGCAGCACCTTGGTGCCGTACGCGGCCGAGGACCCCGGATCGGGGTGACGGCGGACGACCGGGAGCGGCGACGTCGTTCCGGTGCCCGGGTACGGAGGACCGACGGAAGGTGAGCCGTTCGGCGGGCATCGTGTTCAAAGGCTGAACGAACAACTCCCCACGAGACTCCGAGGTTTGGCTCTGTCACGTGTTTGGTGTGAAGTCTTGACGGCAATGGTCCAGGCCAGTTGACTCGCGCCCCGTGAAATGAAGCCGGCGTCGTCCTCGGAGGAAGCCCCATGCACCAAGCAAGACCCCGGTTCGCACGAACCGCCGTGCTCGTGTCCGCATGTGTCCTCACCGGACTGCTCCCTCTCACCTCGGCGGCCACGGCCGCTGCGGACGAACCGCCCCCGGTCGCGGTCGACCGTTTCGAGGGCGAGGTGCCCTTCGCCAACCCGCCCGCCGAAGGCATCTTCACCTGGGGCAGCGACGCCGACGACCATCCCCGGCTGGCCTTCGAGGAGCGCCCGGACGCCCCCGAGGGCGCCAAGGTCCTCAAGGGCTCGTACGACATCAGCGGCTGGGGCGGATTCACCCACGACTTCGCCTTCGCCGAGCCCGCCCACGACTGGACCGCCCACCAGGGCATCCGCTTCTGGTGGTACGGCCAGAACACCGCGCCCCTGCCGCCCGGCTCCGGCAAGCGGATCAACTTCGAGCTCAAGGACGGCGGCGCCAACGGCGAGGCGTCCGAGCTCTGGACCACGTCCTTCACCGACGACTGGGAGGGCTGGCATCTCGTCGAGATCCCGTTCTCGCAGTTCGAGTACCGCACCGACTACCAGCCGGTCGGCGGCATCGACCAGGTGCTCGGCCTGAACGAGATCTGGGGCTACGCCCTCACCCTCCCGGTCGGGCAGCAGGGCGAGTTCGCCCTCGACGGCGTCGAGCTGTACGGCAAGGCCGACCCGGCGCTCACCGCCAAGGTCGTCACCGACGCCGCCGTCCACCCGGTCGGCGAGGGCGGCTCGGCCGATGTCCGGATCACCGTCGCGACCACGGGCTCCGCCCCGATCGAGGAGCCGGTGACCGTCGAGTACGCCAGCGACGGCGGCACCGCGACCGCCGGCAAGGACTACACGGCGGTGACCGGCACGGTCACCTTCCCCGCGGGGACGCCCTCCGGGACCTCCCGCACCGTCACCGTGCCCACCCTGAAGGACGGTTCGGCCGAGGCCGCCGAGACGGTCCCGCTGAAGCTGACGGTCTCCGGGGCGAAGGCGCCCGCAGAGAACCCGCAGGTCGTGATCGACGCGCACGGCCTGCCGTATCTGGACGCGCGGCTGCCCGTGAAGAAGCGGGTCGCCGACCTCCTCTCCCGGATGACCCTGGCCGAGAAGGCGGGGCAGATGACCCAGGCGGAGCGCAACGCGCTCAAGGCGCAGGGCGACATCGCGGCGTACGACCTCGGCTCGCTGCTCTCCGGCGGCGGTTCGGTCCCGACACCCAACGCCCCCGAGGCCTGGGCGAAGATGATCGACGCGTACCAGCTGCGCGCGCAGGCGACCCGCTTCCAGATCCCGCTGATCTACGGGGTGGACGCCGTCCACGGCCACAACAACGTTGTCGGCGCCACGATCATGCCCCACAACATCGGCATCGGAGCGGGCCGCGACCCCCGGCTCGCCGAGCGGACGGGCGCCGTCACCGCTGCCGAGGTGCGTGCCACCGGAATCCCCTGGGACTTCGCGCCCTGTCTGTGCGTGACGCGCGACGAGCGCTGGGGCCGCTCGTACGAGGCGTACGGCGAGGACCCGGCACTGGTCACCGCGATGGAGACGGTCATCCGCGGCATGCAGGGCGCCGCGAACGGCAAGGACCTGAAGCGCAACGACAAGGTGCTGGCCACGGCCAAGCACTTCGTCGGCGACGGCGGCACCGAGTTCGGCTCGTCCACCACCGGCTCGTACACGATCGACCAGGGCATCACCAAGGTCACGCGCGAGGAGCTGGAGGCCGTCCACCTCGCCCCGTTCGAGGACGCGGTGAAGCGCGGAGTGGGCACGGTCATGCCCTCGTACTCCTCCGTCGACATCGTCGGCGACGACGCGGGCCCGGTGAAGATGCACGCCAACGCCGAGCTGATCAACGGTGTCCTGAAGGACCGCATGGGCTTCAAGGGCTTCGTCATCAGCGACTGGCAGGCCATCGACCAGATCCCGGGCGACTACGCGAGCGACGTGCGTACGTCGGTCAACGCGGGCCTCGACATGATCATGGTGCCGACGGCGTACCAGGACTTCCACCGCACGCTCGTGGCGGAGGCCGGGGCGGGCCGCATCCCGCAGGCCCGGGTGGACGACGCGGTGTCCCGCATCCTGGAGCAGAAGTTCACGCTCGGTCTCTTCGAGAAGCCGTACTCCGACACCTCGGGTCCGGCGAAGGTCGGCTCCGCCGAACACCGGGCGGTGGCCCGGGAGGCGGCGGCCAAGTCCCAGGTGCTGCTGAAGAACGACGGCGGTCTGCTGCCGCTGAAGCCCTCACAGAAGGTGTACGTCGCGGGATCGAACGCCGACGACCTGGGCAACCAGGCGGGCGGCTGGACGGTCAGCTGGCAGGGCTCGTCGGGGAGGAGCACCCAGGGGACGACGATCCTGGCCGCGATGGAGAAGGCCGCGCCCGGCACCGTCACGCACTCGAAGGACGCGTCGGCGCCCCTGGACGGCCATGACGTGGGTGTCGTCGTGGTCGGCGAGACCCCGTACGCGGAGGGCATCGGCGACGTCGGCAACGGACACGACCTGGAGTTGTCGGCCGCCGACAAGGCCGTGGTCGACAAGGTCTGTGCCGCCATGAAGTGCGCGGTCCTCGTGGTGTCCGGTCGTCCGCAGCTCATCGGCGACCGCCTCGGCGACATCGACGCCCTGGTCGCCTCCTGGCTGCCCGGCACCGAGGGCGACGGCGTCGCGGACGTGCTGTACGGGAAGCGCGCCTTCAGCGGCCAACTCCCGGTCACCTGGCCCAGGTCCGAGTCCCAGATCCCGATCAACGTGGGGGACACGGCGTACGACCCGCAGTTCCCGTACGGCTGGGGGCTCACGACGCTCGGCTCCGCCCCGGCCGGCGGCGAGCGCACGCTCAGGGCCCTGGCGGTCGCCGCCGCGCTCGTCGAGAGGGCGGGCGGGGCCACGTCCGATGCGGGCCGCGCCATCGCCACCAAGGCGCGGGAGATCGCCCAGCACCGGATCGGGCAGCGCATCACGCCTGCGGTGGCCAAGCCCTTCGCGGAGGCCGACCACCTGTTCCTGACGGGCGACCTGACGGGCGCGGTGGCCAAGCTCACCGCGGCCCACCGGGCCGCCGGGGCGGCCGGCTGACGTCTCCGGGCACCTTCGCGCGCTCCGGACGAAGGGCCCGACCCGGTGGGGTCGGGCCCTTCGCCGTGGCACCGGACGCGACGCTGCCGCGGGTCCGGGTGCATCGCGGCCGGCGTCCCTGACCGTTCCCCAACCCCCTTGTATTGGTGGACCCTTCATCGCCGCGACACCTGTCGACGGTCGGTGTGTGCACGAGTGCGGACAGGCTGAGCTGAGCATGCCAATATGACGGGCGCTCCACGCCGGCCGTCGACCAGGAGGACGCAGTGAAGAAAAGCTCCCGCATCCGCAAGGCCTCGCTCGTCGTCGGCAGCGCCCTCGCGCTGGTCGTCGCCTTCCCGGGCAGCGCGTTCGCCGCTCCGCCGCCGGCCCTGCCCGCCAACGCGGACGGGCTGGAGCAGTCCTTCCAGCCGGCGTACGACTACGACACGGACGGCTGCTACCCCACTCCCGCCATCGGCCCCGACGGGACGATCAACCCCGGCCTCAACCCGACCGGGGCCCTCAACGGCAGCTGCCGCGACTCCTGGGACCTCGACAACACCAACGGATACGCGCGCTACAAGTGCAACAACGGCTGGTGCGCGATCATTTACGGCCTCTACTTCGAGAAGGACCAGGCCATACCCGGCATCAGCCTCGGCGGGCACCGCCACGACTGGGAGCACGTCGTGGTGTGGGTGCAGAACAACCAGGCCCAGTACGTCTCCACCTCCGCCCACGGCGACTTCAACATCTACGGCCGTGACCAGATCCGGTGGGACGGGACGCACCCCAAGATCGTCTACCACAAGGACGGCGCGAGCACGCACTGCTTCCGCCCCGCGAACTCCAACGACGAGCCGCCGGAGAACCATTACCACGGCTGGCAGTTCCCCAAGCTGATCGGCTGGAACGGTTACCCCGCGGGTCTCCGCGACAAGCTGAGCCAGGCCGACTTCGGCAGTGCCCACTTCGGGCTCAAGGACGGCAGCTTCAACAGCCACCTCGCGGAGGCCAAGCCGGCCGGCATCCCGTTCGACCCCAACGCCTGACCGCTGCCCTGAAGACGATCCCGGAACGACCGAACCGTCATTCTTCCGCAACAGTGGCACATCACCCCGGATGCCCCTGTCAGTTCCATGAGCAGCGACGATGTCGAAGATCGGTCGATCCGGGATCGACGGCGGTGCTGGACACACCGCCGGGCGTGCTGATCATGTCGAGGGCATGACCTCGCGCTCCACCTCTTCACGCCGCGCCACGACCATGCCCGGCAGGCTCGGCGCCCTGGCTCTCGGGATCGCCCTCGCCGCCGGCTGCACCACGGCGACCGGACCGGCCTCCCCGCCTCGACCGCCGGCAGCCGGGCATCCGGCGCGAAGTGCAGGGTGACCGTGGCTGACCGTCCCGACCGGGTCACGGATCCCGGCCCGCTCGCGCAGGGCCTCGGCGAAGTAGGTGAAGTAGCCGAAGCCGTACGCGCAGTAGGACCGACCGACGGGGCGGGTCGGCGACCGACCGGGCAGGGCGGCCGCCGAAGGCCGCCGCCGAGGTGCTGATGACTGCTCCACGCAGGAGGTCATGACGTTCCACCGTCTCTCCACCAAGTCGTGTCCTGTCGGCGGCCGGTCAGCCGGTCAGTCGTTCGACCGCGCGATCGCTCGCGCCGACGGCACGCCAGGCAGGGCGAGTCGACGCAGCGACAACCCTCCGTGGACGGCGTCGTGCCGATGCCGGTCCTGGGGACACATGCTCAGGACGGCTCAACCGTGGGTATCAGCGGGGTCGGCGGCAACGGCACCGTCGACACCGGGGCCGTAGACACCGGGGCCGGCGTCGGTGGCGGCCAGGAACTGGGTCGTGGCGAGCTCGGCGTACAGCGGATCGGAGCCGACCAGCTCGGCGTGGGTGCCGACGGCCCGGACCGTGCCGCCGTCCATGACGACGATCCGGTCGGCCAGCGTCACCGTGGACAGGCGGTGCGCGACCACGAGCACGGTCGTCGTGCGGGCGACCTCGGCGACGGTGTCCCGCAGCGCCGCCTCGTTGACCGCGTCGAGTTGCGAGGTGGCCTCGTCGAGGAGGAGCAGTCGGGGACGGCGAAGCAGAGCGCGGGCGATGGCGACGCGCTGGCGCTCGCCTCCGGAGAGTTTTGTGCCGCGGTGGCCGACCAGGGTGTCGAGGCCCTTGGGCAGCCGGGCGACGAGGCCGTCGAGGCGGGTGGTGCGAAGGACCTCCCGCAGGTCGTGTTCCGTGGCATCGGGCGCGCCGAGCGCCAGGTTGTCGCGCAGGGACCCGGACAGCACGGGAGCGTCCTGTTCGACGTAACCGATCGCGGCCCGCAGTTCCGGGATCTTCCAGGACAGCAGGTCCCGGTCGTCGAGGAGGATCGTGCCGGACGTCGGCTCGTAGAACCGCTCGATGAGGGAGAAGACTGTCGTCTTGCCCGCCCCCGACGGGCCGACGAAGGCGGTCATCCCACGCGGCGGGACGGCGAAACCCACCCCGTGGTGCACCGGCGGCAGGTCCGGCGCGTACTGGAAGTGCACGTCCCGGAAGGCCAGGCGGGCGGGCTCGGAACCGGACGCCGGCAGCGCCGCGGAACTGCTCAGCGGTTCGGTCGGCAGCCGCTCGGCCTCCTGGATGCGGCCGACCGCCGCGGCGCCCACCTGGTACTCGGTGACGGCGCCGACGAGTTGCTGGATCGGCGGCATCAGATAGAAGACGTACATCAGGAAAGCGATGAGCGTGCCCACGTCGATCGCTCCGGACGCCACCCGGGAGCCGCCGACGGCGAGGACGGTGAGGAACGCGATCTGCGAGGCAAGGCCCGCGGTGTTCCCGGCCAGCGCCGCCCACTTGGCCGCGCGCACGCTGGACCGCCAGGACTCGGTGGCGGCCCGGTGGATGGCCTCCTCTTCTCGGTGCTCGGCCCCGGACGCCTTGACCGTACGCAGCGCACCGAGCATCCGCTCCAGCGCGGCGCCCATCAGGCCCACCGATTCCTGGGCCCGCTTGCTGGCCCGGTTGATCCTGGGGACGAGGACCCCGATGACGGTACCGGCGAAGAGGAGAACGCCGAGCGTGACGGCCAGCAGTACCGGGTCGAGTACGCCCATCATGGCCACGGTCGCGACCAGCGTGAGGCTTCCGGTGACTGCGCCCACGAGGGAGTCGGTGGTCACCGCGCGCAGCAGCGTCGTGTCGGAGGTGACCCGGGACATCAGATCACCGGGCTCGGCGTGGTCGACGGCGGATATGCGCAGGCGCAGCAGATGGGACACGAGCCGCCGCCGCGCGGTGAGCACCACCGACTCGGCGGTGCGCCGCAGCACGAACCCCCCGAGCGCCCCGATCCCTGCGTTGGCGACGACCAGCACGGTCATCAGCAGCAGAGCGCCGGTCACCGGCCTGTCCGCGCCCAGATTGTCCACCAGCTGCTTGGCGGCCAGCGGCAGGATCAGCCCGGTCGCACCGGTGACCAGGCTCAGCAGCCCGCCCAGCAACAGCCAGTGCCGGTACGGGCGTACGTAGCCCAGCAACACGCGCCACGCAGGCGGGCCGGCGGCAGCCGGGTCACCGTCAACGGGAGGGGTCCGCGGCGTGTGCGCGGATCCGAGGTAAGGCTTGGTGTCCGGCTGGGGGGCCGGCTTGGTGTGCGACGGAGTGTCCAGCGGGGTTTCCCGCTGAGTGTCCGGCTGGGTGTCCATGAATGTCCTCGTGGGATGCCATGACGGGCTGACGGATTGCCGTGCCCTCAGTGAAGCGGATCAGCAGGCCCGGCACGGCCGGTTCGAAGCCGTCGGTACCGAGGCACTGCGCGCCGCGGTCGACGTGTGGCGCACGACCGCCGGACCCGCGCCATGGTCCACGGCCTCACGGCTGCACGCGTACCTGGTCCGGAACGACCGGTGCTCCGCGTGAGCGCGTGTCACGCCGCGGACGCCGGGGTCGTGTGGTGAACACTGGCGGCATGGCAACAGGCAAGGTGAAGTGGTTCAACGCGGACAAAGGCTTCGGCTTCATCGAGCAGGACGACGGCGGCCCGGACGTGTTCGTCCATTTCTCCGCCATCCAGGGCACCGGCTTCAAGCAGCTGGACGAGGGTGACAAGGTCGAGTACGACGTCAGCCAGGGCCCCAAAGGTCCCCAGGCGGACAATGTCGTCCGTCTGACCTAGGGCGGCGCTGCCGTGTTCAGTGGCGCACACGTCATCCTCTACAGCCAGGACGCCGACGCCGACCGGGCCTTCATCAGGGACGTGCTCGGATTTGCGCATGTCGATGCAGGGCACGGCTGGCTGATCTTCAAGCTGCCGCCGGCGGAGATCGCGGTGCATCCGACCGAGGGGCCGGCGCAGACCGGGTTCTA
This sequence comes from Streptomyces sp. NPDC002133, assembly GCF_040296405.1. NCBI lineage: Bacteria > Bacillati > Actinomycetota > Actinomycetes > Kitasatosporales > Streptomycetaceae > Streptomyces > Streptomyces sp. NPDC002133. The sequence goes on from NZ_JBEOXF010000027.1 coordinate 44,277, forward strand.
CCTGATGTGCGACGACCTCGACGCCGTACTCGCGAAGCTGACCGAGCACGGTGTCGAGATCACACAGCCGGTGAGCGAACAGGGCTGGGGGCGGCTCGCGGCGGTGCGTATGCCGAGCGGGTGCGAACTCCCGCTCTACCAGCCGCTGCACCCGGTCGCCCACAGCCTCGGTCCATGAGGGAGCCCCGGCGCCGCCGGGGCTCCGTGGCGCTGCCGCCGGACACTAGGGCTGGAGCCACCAGGGGCTCGAGGACCGAGAGGGGCTCGTGTTTCGCGTTCGCTCGTAGAGGCGCGCGATCCGCGGACGTGCGGCGCTGCTGGTCCACGACATGCGGACCGGCGTCCTGGACCAGATCGGCGGACGCGACCGTGTCGTCCTCCGGGCCGTCGAGTTCGTCGAGGCCGCCCGCGCCTGCGGGGTCCGCACGCAGTTCCTGCGTCACGTCACGCTTCCCGTCGACCTGATGGGCGCCTCCCGCCTGCGCATGTGGCGGCCTGGCAGCGGGTCGAACGAGCCGCGGACGTGTCTCGCCCTTCCCGCCGGGTGCTCCGCGGACACAGCTCGTCCCCGAGTTGCTGCCCACGCACCGCGAGGCCGTGATCGACAAGATCATCATGTCGGCCTTCGAGGGCACCTGGCTCGACATCGCGCTGCACGACTGCGGGATCACCACCGCCGCCGTCTCATCGGCGTCGTCGCCCTGGAGATCGGTGTCGAGCCACCGTCCAGCATGCGGCCGACCTGGGACACGTCCCGGTCGTCGCCACGGACGCCTGCGGAGCCGGCGACGCGGAGGCCGGTGAGCGTTCGCCGGCCGCGTTTCGCTTTGCGGGGGACGCCCTGCCGACCACGGCCGAGGAGTTCCGCTCCGTACCCGCCGGCCGTTGACCCGGCTCGCGAGGGATGCGACGGCGGTGGCGCCGGACCTCGGACGCGGCGAAGGCGGCGGCATCGACGACCGAGCGGCTCAGGCGGCGCCCGGCAGCAGTCCGTTGACGACCGGGACCGTGTCGCGGCCGAGGGGCGGAGGCGGCGGGTCCGTGTGGTAGACGGCCTGGCGCTCTCCGTACTCGACGAGCACGTCGGTGCAGCGCATACCGATCGCCTCCAGCAGCCTGCACGACGCCCGGTTCGCCGCACGGGTCACGGCCACGACCCGGCCGGAGCCCGGCACGCTCTCCCGTGCCCAGCCCACCGCGGCTCCCACCGCCTCGCGGCCCAGGCCCATGCCCCAGGAATCCGGCAGCAACTGGTACGACACCTCCGTGGCGCCCCGTGAGGATCGCGGGTCGACCGTGACCAGGCCGATCGTCGCCCCGGTCTCCCGGAGGGCGACCGCGAACACGCCCACGGCGACCGGCAGGTAGGCCCGCCGGATCGCGATCCTCTCCTCGCTGACGGGCCCGCCGAGATAGGCCCGGACCCTCTCGTCCCGCCACAGGACCTCGGCCACGGGGAGGTCCTGTCCGCCGACCGGTCGCAACACCAGCCGCTCCGTGTACAGCCGCGCCGGCCACCAGGCCGAGGCGAGGGAAGGGGCATGGGCATCGGCATCGCTCATTCGCAGATCGTCGCACCACGAGTCCGCGCCATGCGGGAACCGGGCCGCGCGATCCCGCGCGGACCGTGTCCACCGCTTCGTCGGCGTCGGACTGCCGACCGCGACGCGGGGCCGACGCGCCCCGACGATCCCGGGCGGGCACTCACTGACGGCCCGGGTCAGGACCGTGGAGGACCCCCTGGCGAGGAGTCAGGGGAGCCGGTCAGCCGCGGACGCACGCGGTCGCGGGGGTGTCCCGGCCGCCCTAAAGTCGTATAGGCAACAACAAATCGACTGGTACCCCCTGCCCGGGCCCCGGGGAGGGCTCATGACCCGTATCTCGGTGACGGTCGGACCGGACGAGGTGCGGAGGCGGTTGGAGGGCGGCGGGTATCCCATGGACGAAGGGCTGATCATCGCCTGCTGTCAGGCGCTCGAGCTGCACCGGCCGGTCTTCTGCGGGGGCGACGCGGGTGTGGGCGAGACGTCGCTGCGGGGGCACTCGCCGACATGCTGGGCGCGCCGCTCGTCCGGCTCCAGCGCCATGAGGGGGTCGACGCCTCGCAAACCCCGTACGACGGGGACTTCTCGCGGCAGCTGCCGCACCCGCGGGCCGCGGAGGCAGCCGGGAGCACCGACGCCGCGCGGTTGGAGGGCGGGCTGTACGACCGGAGGTTCCCCGTCCTGTTCGAACGGCGGTTGCTGCCGGCCCCGCAGACCCAGCCTTCCGCGCTGCTGGTCGATCAAGTCGACCGCGTCGACGAGGAGTTCGAGGGTTCCGCTTCGCGGTGAGCGAGTGCGGTGTTCGAGGCTGGATACCGGGGGCGGCTGCACGGTCCCGGTTCTCGGTGAGCCCGACCGGTGCTTGAGGGCGGACCCCCGGGGCGACCGGACGGTGCCGGGCACGTCCGGAGAAGGCCCGTCGCACGGACCCGGACAGGCATGGACGTCCGTGAGAGGAGCCGAGCGTGCGTGACATCCTTCCCGCGCTGAGCCGGTGGTACGCGGCCGGCGAACCCTTCGGGCTCGCCACGGTCGTCGCGGTGAGCCGCAGTGCCCCCCGCGGCCCGGGCGCGGCGATGGCCGTGGGGCCGGACGACGAGGTCCTGGGCAGCGTGTCCGGCGGATGCGTGGAGGGCGCGGTCTACGAGCTCGCCAAGGAGGTCGTCGCCGACGGCGAGGCGCGGCTGCAGACCTTCGGGTACAGCGACGAGGACGCGTTCGCCGTCGGTCTGACCTGCGGCGGCGCGATCACCCTGCTCGTCCGGCGGGTGGCGCCGGACACCGACCCGGGGTTTGGTGCGGTCGCCGAGTCGGTCGCGGGGCACCGCCCCGTGACGGTGGCGTCGGTGACGGACGGCCCGGCCCTTCGCGGAGCCGCCCTCGCCGTGTGGCCGGACACCGTCGCCGGCACCCTCGGCGCACCCGGCCTCGACGCGGCCGTGACCGCCGACGCGCGCGGCGAGCTCGCGCAGGGAGCGACCGGGCTCCGGCACTACGGCCCGCAGGGCCAGCGCCGCGAGGACGCCGTCACCGTGTTCCTGCAGTCGTTCGCCCCGCCGCCGCGGATGCTCGTCTTCGGCGCGATCGACTACGCGGCGGCCGTCGCCCGCATCGGGGACTTCCTCGGCTACCGCGTCACCGTGTGCGACGCCCGCCCGGTCTTCGCCACGCCCAAGCGCTTCCCGCAGGGCGTGGAGGTCGTGGTCGACTGGCCGCACCGCTATCTGGGTGCCACCGAGACCGACTCACGCACGGTGATCTGCGTCCTCACCCATGACCCGAAGTTCGATGTGCCGCTGCTGGAGGAGGCGTTGCGCCGCGAGGCCGCGTACATCGGAGCGATGGGCAGCCGCCGCACCCACGACGACCGCATGAAACGACTGCGGGAGGCCGGGCTGAGCGAGACGGAACTGGCGCGGCTGCGCTCACCCGTGGGCCTGGACCTCGGGGCCCGTACCCCGGAGGAGGTGGCCGTGTCCGTGGCCGCGGAGATCGTCGCGCTGCGCTGGGGCGGCAGCGGCGCGCCGCTGACCGCGACGGCGGGGGCGATCCACCCGGCCTGAACGCCTGACAGGACGCGAGGCCCGTGGAACTCCGGCACGCATTCACCGTTCCCGTCCCGGGCGACACCGCCTGACGCGCGCTCCTCGACACCGAGGTGTCGCGCCTGTACGCCAGGGGCGACTGTGAGTCGTACGAGGGCGAGAGTTACGACGGCGAGGCCATCAGCGGCACGGCAAAGGTCGAGCTCCGCCCGATCAGGCTCACCTACCGCGGCACCGCCCTCTTCGACGAGCGGGACGAGAAGCGCACCGGATGGTGCTGACCGTCGGCGGCAAGCAGGCGCGCGACCAGGGCACGGCACGTTCCACCGTGACGCCCGCGCTCGCCCCGGCTCGGCGGCGCGACGGCCGTGCCGGTCCGCACCGGTCTCCCGGCCACCGCCCTACTCCGGAAGATCAAGGTGATTTGGGTGTGAGTTGTAGAGATCTGTACAGATTCTGCGCCATGCTCTGCTCCGGTTCGGAGAGATGGTCCTCCCGCTCCAGGCCGGTGCCACGCTGCCCGGCCTACTCCAGGCCGGAGACCTTGAAGACCGTCCGCGCCGTCTCCCGGTCGATGCGCTCGGACAGCTGCCGCAGGGCCGTCGCCCCGCACAGCAGCGTCCCGTGTTCCACACACGTCCGCGCGTCCTCGTCCAGGCGGCGCCACAGCGCCGGGTTGGCCGATTCAGCGGTGACCGGCCGGCCGTTCCGCATGCCGCGGTGCACCCGTCCGGCCCACCGGCGTGCGCCCTGCCTGCGAGTTTCCCCGGGCGACGGCGACACGCGTAAGAGTCGCGTCAAGGACGTGTCAGTGACCGTAAGGGCACCGTCAACGGTGCGCTCAGTGCCCCCGTCCCGGGGTTTCCTCTAACAGTCCGATCCGAATTTCCGAGCCTCAAATCTAGGAGCACACGATGGCCGACCTGGCCTTCGTCGTCACCACGATCGCGGTCTTCGCACTGGTGGCTCTCGTCGCCAAGGGGGTGGCAAAGCTGTGAACGCCGAAAACATCGTCGGCCTCATCGTGGCCGTCGCCCTTCTGGGTTATCTCGTCCTCGCCCTCGTCAAGCCGGAGAGGTTCTGAGCACAGATATGAGCCCCGTTCTTGCTGGTGTGCTCCAGCTGCTCGCGCTGATCGCGGCGCTCGCGCTGGCGTACCGTCCGCTCGGCGACTACATGGCCAAGGTCTACTCCTCCGACAAGCACCTGCGTGCCGAGAAGTGGATCTACAAGGCCATCGGCGCCAACCCGACCGCCGAGATGCGCTGGCCCGCCTATCTGCGCGGCGTCCTCGCCTTCTCCGCCGTCAGCGTCCTCTTCCTCTACCTGCTGCAGCGCGTCCAGGGCAGCCTGCCCGGCTCGCTCGGCTTCTCCGCCATCGACCCGGACCAGGCGTTCAACACCGCCGCGTCCTTCGTGGCGAACACCAACTGGCAGTCGTACTACGGCGAGCAGGCCATGGGCCACGTCGTCCAGACCGGCGGCCTCGCGGTGCAGAACTTCGTCTCCGCCGCCGTGGGCATGGCGATCGCCGTCGCCCTCGTGCGCGGCTTCGCCCGCTCCCGCACCGGTGAGCTGGGCAACTTCTGGTCCGACCTGGTCCGCGGCACCTTCCGCATCCTGCTCCCGATCTCCGTGATCGGCGCGATCCTCCTGGTCGCGATGGGCGCCATCCAGAACTTCTCCGGCATCCACGAGGTCGGCCAGTTCATGGGCGGCTCGCAGCAGTGGAACGGCGGCGCCGTCGCCTCGCAGGAGGTCATCAAGGAGCTGGGCACCAACGGTGGCGGCTACTTCAACGCCAACTCGGCCCACCCCTTCGAGAACCCGAACCCGCTCTCGAACCTCTTCGAGATCTTCCTGATCCTGCTGATCCCGTTCGCGCTGACCCGCACCTTCGGCAAGATGGTCGGCTCGGTGAAGCAGGGTTACGCGATCCTTGCGACGATGGCCATCATCTGGATCGGCTTCACCGTTCTGATGTGGTGGACCGAGTTCGCGGGCCGCGGCCCGGCCTTCGAGGTCGCCGGCGGCGCGATGGAGGGCAAGGAGACCCGCTTCGGCATCGGCGCCTCGTCGCTCTTCGCGGTCGCCACCACGCTCACCTCGACCGGTGCGGTGAACTCCTTCCACTCCTCGTTCACCGGCTTCGGCGGCGGCATCACGCTGCTCGGCATGCAGCTGGGCGAGATCGCTCCCGGTGGTGTCGGCTCCGGCCTCTACGGCATGCTGATCATGGCCATCATCGCGGTCTTCATCGCGGGCCTCATGGTCGGCCGTACGCCCGAGTACCTCGGCAAGAAGATCGGCACCCGCGAGATCAAGCTGGCGGCGCTCTACATTCTCGTCACCCCGGCGCTGGTGCTCTGCTTCACCGCCGCGGCGATGGCCCTGCCGACCCCGGGCAACTCGATGACCAACTCGGGCGCGCACGGCTTCTCCGAGATCCTCTACGCGTACACCTCCGGTGCCAACAACAACGGCTCCGCGTTCGCGGGTCTCAACGCCGACACCCAGTGGTTCAACAGCACGATCGGTCTGGCCATGCTGCTCGGCCGGTTCCTCCCGATGGTGTTCGTCCTGGCGCTGGCCGGCTCGCTCGCCGAGCAGAAGCCGGTACCCGCCACCGCCGGAACGCTGCGGACCGAGAAGCCGCTCTTCGCGGGTCTGCTGGTCGGCACGATCCTGATCGTCACCGGTCTGACCTACTTCCCGGCCCTGGCGCTGGGTCCGCTCGCCGAGGGGCTGGCGTCATGACCACCAACGTAAAGAAGCAAGAGGAGCCCGGCTCCATGTCCACTGCCACACCCACCCGGGCGCCGCACCAGGACGTCCCGACCGGGCACAAGCCCGACGCCGGGCGTGTCGGAGCGGGTCTGTTCGACCCCAAGCAGCTGATCAAGTCCTTCCCGGACGCGGTCCGCAAGCTCGATCCCCGGGTGATGATCAAGTCCCCCGTGATGTTCGTCGTCCTGGTCGGCTCGGTGCTGACCACGGTCTTCGCGATCTCGGACCCGAGCGACTGGTTCGGCTGGGCCATCACGGCCTGGCTGTGGCTGACCGTGATCTTCGCCAACCTGGCGGAGGCCGTCGCCGAGGGCCGCGGCAAGGCGCAGGCGGACACCCTGCGCAAGGCCAAGACCGACACGGTGGCGCGCCGCCTGGCCAAGGACGGCAAGACCGAGGAGCGCGTTCCGGGCACCGAGCTGCGCATCGGCGACCTCGTGGTCTGCGAGGCCGGTGACATCATCCCCGGCGACGGTGACGTCGTCGAGGGCGTCGCCTCGGTGGACGAGTCCGCCATCACGGGTGAGTCGGCTCCGGTGATCCGTGAGTCCGGCGGCGACCGCTCGGCCGTCACCGGCGGCACGAAGGTGCTGTCCGACCGGATCGTCATCAAGATCACGACCAAGCCCGGCGAGACCTTCATCGACCGGATGATCAATCTGGTCGAGGGCGCCGCGCGCCAGAAGACGCCCAACGAGATCGCGCTGAACATTCTGCTCGCCTCGCTGACCATCGTCTTCCTGCTCGCGGTCGTCACCCTGCAGCCGTTCGCGACCTACGCGGACGCCCCGCAGACGATGATCGTGCTCGTCGCGCTACTGGTCTGCCTCATCCCGACCACGATCGGCGCACTCCTGTCGGCGATCGGTATCGCCGGTATGGACCGACTGGTCCAGCGCAATGTGCTGGCGATGTCCGGCCGTGCCGTCGAGGCCGCCGGTGACGTGTCGACGCTGCTGCTCGACAAGACGGGCACCATCACCCTCGGCAATCGCCAGGCCGCCGAGTTCGTCCCGGTCGACGGCGCCACCGCCGCCGAGCTCGCGGACGCCGCCCAGCTCTCGTCGCTCGCCGACGAGACTCCGGAGGGCCGCTCGGTCGTGGTCCTCGCCAAGGAGAAGTACGGGCTGCGCGAGCGCCACCAGGGCGAGCTGGCCCACGCCACGTGGGTGCCGTTCACGGCCCAGACCCGTATGTCCGGCGTGGACGTCGACGGCCGCAAGGTCCGCAAGGGCGCCGCGGCCTCGGTCATCGCCTGGGTGCAGGAGCGCGGCGGCCAGATCGCCGACGACGCCGACAAGGTCGCGAACCGTATCTCCGAGGCCGGCGGCACGCCGCTGCTCGTCGCGGCCGAGGACCCCGAGGGCGGCGCCCGCATCCTGGGCGTCATCCACCTCAAGGACGTCGTCAAGGACGGCATGCGGGAGCGGTTCGACGAGCTGCGCCGCATGGGCATCAAGACCGTCATGATCACGGGTGACAACCCGCTGACCGCCAAGGCGATCGCCGAAGAGGCGGGCGTCGACGACTTCCTCGCGGAGGCCACTCCCGAGGACAAGATGGCGCTCATCAAGCGGGAGCAGGCCGGCGGCAAGCTCGTCGCGATGACGGGTGACGGTACGAACGACGCCCCGGCGCTGGCCCAGGCGGACGTCGGTGTGGCGATGAACACCGGTACCTCGGCCGCCAAGGAGGCCGGGAACATGGTGGACCTCGACTCCAACCCGACCAAGCTCATCGAGATCGTCGAGATCGGCAAGCAGCTCCTCATCACGCGCGGCGCGCTGACGACCTTCTCGATCGCCAACGATGTGGCGAAGTACTTCGCGATCATCCCCGCGATGTTCGCGGTGGTCTACCCGGGCCTGGACAAGCTGAACATCATGCAGCTGTCCTCGCCGGAGTCCGCGATCCTGTCCGCGGTCATCTTCAACGCGCTGATCATCATCGCGCTGGTGCCGCTCGCCCTCAGGGGCGTGCAGTACCGGCCGACGAGCGCCGACAAGATGCTCCGCCGCAACCTCGGGATCTACGGCATCGGTGGCCTCATCGCCCCGTTCATCGGCATCAAGATCATCGACCTGCTCATCTCCCTCATCCCCGGAATCGGCTGATCGCCATGAACAACTCATTCGGAAACGCGGCACGGCTGATCGGAGCCGGGCTCCGTGCCCTGCTCGTCCTGACCCTGGTGACGGGCGTCATCTACCCGCTGGTGATCACGGGCGTCGCCCAGGGCCTGTTCAGCAACAAGGCGAACGGCTCGGAGATCAAGGTCGACGACAAGGTGGTGGGCTCCGAACTCATCGGCCAGACCTACTACCTGCCGAAGAAGAACCCGGACGACGCGGAGGAGGCGTCGGTCGCGGACCTCAAGTGGTTCCAGCCGCGCCCGTCCAACGGCCTCGGCAGCAACAGCGTGAACACCCAGTACTCGCTGCTCCTGTCCGGCGCGACGAACCGGTCCGGCGACAACGGCGCGGTCGACGGCAAGTGCCCGGAGAACGCCGAGGAGGGCACGCTCTGCGCCCAGGTCCTCGGTGCCAAGGCCGCCGTGATCAAGGACAACTCCACCGCCACCTACAAGGTCAAGCCCGCGGACGTGCCGGCCGACGCCGTCACCTCGTCCGGCTCCGGCCTGGACCCGGACATCTCCCCGGAGTACGCCGACCTCCAGGTCCACCGGGTCGCCGAGAAGAACAACCTCGATGTCAAGCAGGTCGAGAAGCTCGTCGACGAGCACACCAGCGGCCGGACCCTCGGCTTCATCGGTGAGCCCCGCGTCAACGTGCTCGAGCTCAACATCGCGCTGAAGCAGCTCACCGAGAAGTGAGCCGACGGTGATCGAGCAGTGATCGAGCAGTGATCGAGCGGTGACCGGCAAGTGATCGAACCCCGGGCAGCGGGCAGCTGGGAAACCTCAGCGGCCTGCTGCCCGGGGCCGTACTACAGAAAGGCACACCGATGACCCGGGTGCTGGTGGTCGAGGACGACCCGCAGCTCGTACGGGCTCTCGTGATCAACCTGAAGGCCCGCACGTTCGATGTGGACGCCGCGACCGACGGGGCCTCCGCCCTGCGCATCGCGGGGGAGTCCACGCCGGACGCCGTACTCCTGGACCTCGGCCTGCCCGACATGGACGGCATCGACGTACTCCACGCCCTGCGCGTCTGGACCCAGGTGCCCGTCCTCGTCGTCTCCGCGCGGCGGACCTCCGAAGAGAAGGTCGCCGCCCTCGACGCGGGCGCGGACGACTACATCACCAAGCCGTTCAGCATGGACGAGCTCCTCGCCCGCCTGCGTGCGGCGACCCGCCGGACCGCGGCCGCGGTCCCGGGAGAGGGCTCGCTGACCGTCAGGACCGAGGACTTCACGATCGACCTGCTCGCCAAGAAGGTCCAACGGCAGGGCCGTGACGTACGGCTGACCCCCACCGAGTGGCATCTGCTCGAAGTGCTGATCCGCAACCGCGGCCGGCTCGTGGGCCAGAAGCAGCTGCTCCAGGAGGTCTGGGGGCCGGCGTACGGCACGCAGACCAACTATCTCCGCGTCTACATGGCCCAGTTGAGGCGCAAGCTCGAATCGGATCCCTCCCACCCGAGGCATCTCATCACCGCCCCGGGCATGGGCTACCGCTTCGAGGGCTGAGGGTCCGGGGACCGAGAGGCCGGGGACCGGGCGTTCGGGCACTGGGCGTTCGAGGACCGGGCGTCCGGGCACCGAGCGGTCGTCAAGAACGGGGACCTGTCGCGCCGTGTCGGTGTTGGGCCGAACGGGTGAGGGGCGCGAGGATGGTCCCATGAGCAGGTACGAGAGGTACGACGTCACCGACGAGCAGTGGGAGGGCCTGGCCCAGGTCGTTCCACTGCGCGGTCGCAACGAGTGGCCGTCGAGAGTCGACCACGACACGATCCCGCGGGACCGCTACGGCGTTTCGGCCGCGGAGGCGGCCGAGCAGCGCCGCATGGTCGTCCTGCGGGTGCAGGTGTTCGCCGACGCGCGCGAGGTCGCCGAGTACCTCACCGCGCAGATCCCGGTGCTGCTGGACCTCACGAGCGCGGACGCCGAAGTGGCCAAGCGCATCCTGGACTTCAGCAGCGGTGTCGTGTTCGGGCTGGGCTGCGGGATGCACCGGGTGGACCGGAACGTCTTCCTGCTCGCACCGCTCGGCACAGAGGTCGAAGGCATCGCAGGAGCGGCCGTCCCCCATTCGTAGGAAGCCCCTTCCGGCGTAACGGTTCGTCGCGCGCGGCCCTGCGTAGCGTCCCCTCTATGAACGCACCGACCAGCACACTTCCCGCGTCCGCGGCCGTCGATTCCTCTTGCGCTCCCCATGTGGCCGCTGCTCTCCCCGTGGTCACCGAGCTGCGGCTCTCCGCCTTCGCCTCGCACCGGGAGCGGCCTTTCCGCTCGGCGCGCCGGTGACGCTGCTCGCCGGGCCGAGCGGCAGCGGCAAGTCGAGCGCCCTGCGGGCGTACGAGGCGCTGGCCAGACTCGGCTCGGGCGCGGACCTGGGCGAGGCCTTCCCCGACCCCGCGGGCTGTGTCCCCGAGCGCGCGGAGGCGGACGCGCAGGGCCGGCGCGGATTCCGCATCGGCTGCACGGTCCACGGGCCCGCCGGCTCCGTGCGCCTCGACCTCGCCGTACAGGCCGAACCGGAACTCCGCATCGTCGGCGAGCGTTTGACGAGCGGCGGACGGACTCTGCTGAGCACGGCCCTGCGCGACCCCGCCCGCCCCTGTGTGCAGGCCGCCTGGCACACGGCGGGCGCCGTCCGGGTCACCCGCGCCCCGCTTCCCGACGACCGGCTCGGCACGGCGCTGCTGCCGCTGCGGGTCTCCGGCAGGACGGACGGGGAGCGCGCAGTGCTGGCCGCCGCCGAGCAGGTGGTGGTGGCGCTGCGGTCGGTGTTCGCGTGCGACCCGCAGCCGCGGTCGATGCGTGTGCCGGTCCCGCCGGGTGAGGGGCGGCTGCGACGGGGCTGCGACAACATCGCGGCGGTGCTCCACCGCACGCGCAGCGAGTGCGTCCGCCGCCATGCCCGGCTCGCCGCCGTCGCCCGGGCGGGCTGCGCGGGCCCGGTGTCCGAGGTGGGCGTCGAGGAGCTCGCGGACGGGACGGTACGGGCGGTCCTCGGCCGGGCCGCCGGCGGTGCCACACCGCTCGGGCGGCTCGGCGACGGCGAACTGCGCTATCTGGCGCTCGCCCTGGTCCTGCTCACGGGTCCCGGCGTGCTCGCGGTGGACCAGGCGGCGGAGGTCCCCAGGGCACTGCAGTGCCTCACGGTCCTGGCCGACGGTTTCGACCGCTGCCTGGACCGCCGCCAGATCGCCGAACTGGCCTCCCTGGCCGCTTCGGTCTGCGCCGACGGCCATCTCCGGCTGCTGGGCACCGTGAGCGACCCCGACCGAGGGGCATCCGCCCGGGAGATCGAGGGAGTGTCGGTGGTAGACCTGGTGCCGTGACAGAACTGGACGTGAAGGCACTGCAGCGCAGACTGGCCGAGTTCGCGGCCGCCCGGAACTGGGGGCCGTACCACACCCCGAAGAACCTCGCGGTGGCGCTGACCGTCGAGGCGGCCGAACTCGTCGAAATCTTCCAGTGGTTGACGCCCGAGGAGTCCGCGCGGGTGATGGACGACCCGCAGAAGGCCCACCGTGTGGCGGACGAGGTGGCCGACGTTCTCGCCTATCTGCTGCAGTTCTGCGAGGTGCTCGGCGTCGACGCGCTGGCCGCTCTCGCCGCGAAGATCGACCGGAACGAACTGCGATTCCCGGCGGCCGAACGGCCGTCGGACGGACCCTCACGAGCAGACCGTCACTCTTCGGAGTGATCGACCTTTCCCCAACCCGCTTCCTGTCCACAGATTTCCGAATTCCCCTGGCTTTTCGTCTGGACGACCTTCACTCTGGGTAGTGACTGATTGGGCGGAATTTCGTACGAACGGGGGCGTCGTACATGGAAGCGGAGCGGCTCATCGCGGCCGGTCGGCACGCACTGGCGGAGAGCCGTGTCGCGCTGGACATCGTGGCGGAGGCCTGGCAGGCGCAGGCCCTCGCCCAGGCGGTCGGAACGCAACTGGCCCTGTGCGGGCCCCAGGAGCTGCGCGGAGAGGCCCGCGGCCTCAGCGAGGCGGGCGGTCGCGGCGGCGGGTTCGCCGATCCCCCTCTGCTCGGTGTCGGCAGCCTCCGGGCCGCGCAGCTCAGCGAAGTCACCGATCCACGCCGGGCGCTGACTCTCCTGAGCGCGCTGCTCGGCGAGATCGGCATAGCCCTCGTCGGCGTCGCCTGTGCCACCGACGAGGAGGGCCTCTACTGGCAGTGCATCGAGGCGATCGACGCCACGGACGAATCCAACGACCGCGTCCGGGCGATGCTGCGAAGACTCTCCTTGCGCGACCGCGACCGCGACCGGGTCTGTGACCGGGATCCGGACCGCGACCGGGACGGGGGCCGTGCAGGCGGTGGCGACCGGGAGGGTCGTGGCGACCGCGAGGGCCGCAGGGTCGATCCGGACTCGGCGACGAGCTCGCCCTGAGGCCGGACGGGCCGTACCGACCCGCATCGAGAGGTTGACCCGCGCACGACGGTGCAGGATGGAGGCATGGATCTTCGAATCTTCACGGAACCCCAGCAAGGGGCCTCCTACGACACCCTGCTGATGGTCGCCAAGGCGACCGAGGACCTCGGCTTCGACGCATTCTTCCGCTCGGACCACTATCTGCGCATGGGCTCGGCCGACGGCCTCCCAGGCCCCACCGACGCCTGGATCACCCTCGCGGGGCTCGCTCGCGAGACCAAGCGGATCAGGCTCGGCACGCTCATGACCGCCGCCACGTTCCGGCTGCCCGGAGTGCTCGCCATCCAGGTCGCCCAGGTCGACCGGATGTCGGGCGGCCGGATCGAGCTCGGTCTCGGTGCGGGCTGGTTCGAGGAGGAGCACAAGGCGTACGGCATCCCCTTCCCCAAGGAGAAGTTCGCCCGGCTCGAGGAGCAGCTCGCCATCGTGTCCGGCCTGTGGGCCACGGAGACGGGGAAGACCTTCAGCTACGAGGGCACGTACTACCAGCTGCAGGATTCGCCCGCCCTGCCCAAGCCCGCCCAGCGCAGGGTCCCGGTGCTCATCGGCGGCCACGGTGCGACCCGCACCCCCCGGCTGGCCGCCCGGTACGCGGACGAGTTCAACATGCCCTTCGCGTCCGTGGAGGACAGCGAGCGGCAGTTCGGCAGGGTCCGCGCCGCCGCCGAGGCGGCCGGCCGCAAGGCGGACGACCTCGTCTACTCCAACGCCCTTGTCGTCTGCGCCGGCAAGGACGACGCGGAGGTCGCGCGGCGTGCCGCCGCCATCGGACGCGAGGTCGGGGAGCTGAAGACCAACGGCCTCGCCGGCTCGCCCGCGGAGGTCGTCGACAAGCTCGGCCGGTACGCCGCGGCCGGCTCTTCCCGCGTCTATCTGCAGGTCCTCGACCTGCACGACCTCGACCACCTGGAGCTCATCTCCTCCCAGGTCCAGTCCCAGCTCGGCTGATCCCCTCCTCACCCCACCCCCCTCACCTCGCTCACCCCACCCCAGCTCACCTGGAGCCGGCCGGAGTCACCCGGAGTCACCTGTGAAGCCCGTCCGCAGCCTCGCCGCCGCTCTCGCCGAAGGGCCGCTCGTCCTCGACGGCGGTCTCTCCAACCAGCTGGAGGCGCAGGGCTGCGACCTGTCCGACGACCTCTGGTCGGCGCGGCTGCTCGCTGACGGCCCGGAGCAGATCGAGGCCGCCCACACGGCGTATGTGCGGGCGGGCGCCCAGGTGCTCATCACCTCCAGCTACCAGGCGACCTTCGAGGGCTTCGCCCGGCGCGGCGTGGGCAGGGCCGAGGCGGCCGCCCTGCTGGCCCGCAGTGTGGATCTCGCCCGTGCCGCGGCCGAGCGCACGGACCGGGAGGTGTGGGTCGCGGCGTCGGCCGGTCCGTACGGCGCGATGCTCGCGGACGGGAGCGAGTACCGCGGCCGGTACGGACTCACGGTGCGGGAGCTGGAGGCCTTCCACCGCCCCCGCATCGAGGCCCTCGCGGCCGCCGGCCCCGACGCACTCGCCCTGGAGACGGTGCCGGACACCGACGAGGCCGAGGCGCTGCTCAGGGCCGCGCACGCGGTCGGACTGCCGGTTTGGCTCTCGTACACCATCGCGGGAGTGCGCACCCGCGCCGGCCAGGACCTGGCGGCGGCCTTCGCCCTCACCGCGGGCGACGACCGGGTGATCGCCGTGGGCGTCAACTGCTGCGAGCCCGGCGACGCGGACCGGGCCGTGGAGCTCGCCGCCCGGGTGACGGGCAAGCCGGTCGTCGTCTACCCGAACAGCGGCGAGCGGTGGGATGCCGACGCACGCTCCTGGCGCGGCGGCGCCACCTTCGATCCGGCACGCGCGCGCGACTGGCAGTCGGCCGGCGCACGGCTCCTCGGCGGATGCTGCCGCGTGGGCCCGGACCGTATCGCCGGGCTGGCCGCCCTCACCCGTCCGCAGCCGTAGCGGTACGGCATGGCCGAACCCGAGAAAATTCCTGGTCAGAGAGCGTCGACCGGGCAATACTCGGACACGTGTTCATGACGATCAGCGCGACCGGTACCCCCGAGCGTCCCGCCACCGACCTGGGCTTTCTGCTGCACAAGCATCCCGACAAGGCGCAGACGTTCTCCACCTCCCACGGCACGGCGCACATCCTCTACCCCGAGGCCACCGCCGAGCGCTGCACAGCCGCGCTGCTGCTGGAGGTGGATCCGGTGGCGCTCGTGCGGCGCGGCAAGGGCAAGGGGCGCGGCGGAGCGCCGGATTCGGCTCTCGCGCAGTACGTCAACGACCGGCCCTACGCGGCGTCCTCGCTCCTCTCCGTCGCGATGAGCACCGTCTTCAAGAGCGCACTGCGCGGGGTGTGCCACGCGATGCCGGAGCGGGCGGAGAACCCGCTGCCGCTGCGGATCGAGGTTCCCGCACTGCCCGCGCGCGGTGGAGCCGAGCTCGTGGGAAAGCTGTTCGACCCGCTCGGCTGGGCCTCCGTCGACGCCGAGCCGGTGGCGCTCGACGATCAGTTCCCCGAGTGGGGGGACTCGCGGTACGTACGGCTCGTCCTGGAAGGGGAGCTGAGGCTCGCCGACGCACTGCGGCAGCTGTACGTCCTGCTGCCGGTCCTCGACGACGCCAAGCACTACTGGGTCGCACCCGACGAGGTCGACAAGCTGCTGCGGGCAGGCGAGGGCTGGCTGGCCGAGCACCCCGAGCAGAAGCTCATCACCAGCCGCTATCTGTCCCGCCGCTGGGGACTGACACGGCAGGCGATGGAGCGGCTCGAGCTCGTACGGCTCGCCGAGAGCGACGACCTCGAGGTCGAGGACGTCGACAACGCCGTGGACGAGACCACGGACACCGACGAGCGCCCGGTGCCGCTCGCCGAGCAGCGCCGCGAGGCCGTCCTGGAGGCCCTGCGCGCAGCGGGCGCCGCCACCGTGCTCGATCTGGGCTGCGGGCAGGGCCAGTTGGTGCAGGCGCTCCTCAAGGACGTGCGCTTCACCGGCATCGTCGGTGTGGATGTGTCCGTGCGCGCCCTCACCGTCGCTGCCCGCCGACTGAAGCTGGACCGCATGGGCGAGCGCCGGTCCAGCCGCGTCACGCTCCTCCAGGGCTCGCTCACGTACACCGACAAGCGGCTCACCGGCTACGACGCGGCCGTGCTCAGCGAGGTCATCGAGCACCTCGACCTGCCACGGCTGCCCGCCCTGGAATACGCCGTCTTCGGCTCCGCGCGCCCGCGCACGGTGATCGTGACGACGCCGAACGTCGAGTACAACGTCCGCTGGGAGTCCCTGCCCGCCGGGCACGTGCGCCACAGCGACCACCGCTTCGAGTGGACCCGGGCCGAGTTCCGGGACTGGGCCGAACAGGTGGCCGGGCGCCACGGATACGACGTCCGCTACGTCGGCGTCGGCGACGACGACCCCGAAGTGGGCGCCCCGACCCAGATGGCCGTATTCACCATGACCACGAAGGAGGTGGAGGCGGCATGACCACCATCACCCGCACCCTGCCCGTCCCCGACCTCTCCCTCGTGGTCCTCGTCGGCGCCACCGGCTCCGGCAAGTCCACGTTCGCCCGCAGGCACTTCAAGCCCACCGAGGTGATCTCGTCCGACTTCTGCCGCGGTCTGGTCGCCGACGACGAGAACGACCAGAGCGCCAGCGGTGACGCCTTCGACGTCCTGTACTACATCGTCGGCAAGCGGCTCGCCGCCGGCCGGCTCACCGTCGTCGACGCCACCAGCGTCCAGCAGGAGAGCCGGCGCCGGCTCGTCCAGATCGCGCGCGAGCACGACGTCCTGCCCGTCGCGATCGTCCTCGACCTGCCCGAAGAGGTGTGCGCCGCCCGCAACGCGGGCCGCCCCGACCGCGCGGACATGCCCCGCCACGTCATCCAGCGGCACCGCCGCGAGCTGCGCCGCTCGCTGCGCGGACTGGAGCGCGAGGGCTTCCGCAAGGTGCACGTCCTGCGCAGCGCCGAGGAGGTCGACGCGGCCGAGGTCGTCCTCGAGAAGCGCTACAACGACCTGCGGCATCTGACAGGCCCGTTCGACATCATCGGCGACATCCATGGCTGCCGCTCCGAGCTGGACACCCTGCTCGCGACGCTCGGCTACGGGGACGGCGCACACCCTGAGGGCCGCACCGCCGTGTTCGTCGGTGACCTCGTCGACCGGGGCCCCGACAGCCCCGGTGTGCTGCGCCGCGTGATGGGCATGGTGGCGGCCGGCAACGCCCTGTGCGTGCCGGGAAACCACGAGAACAAGCTCGGCCGCTGGCTGAAGGGCCGGCAGGTCCAGCACACCCACGGCCTCGCCGAGACCATCGAGCAGTTGGAGCGCGAGGACGCGAGCGACCCGGACTTCCGTGCGCAGGTGCGGGAGTTCATCGAGGGCCTCGTCAGCCACTACGTCCTCGACGAGGGCAAGCTCGTCGTGTGCCACGCGGGCCTGCCCGAGAAGTACCACGGCCGCACCTCCGGCCGGGTCCGCTCGCACGCGCTGTACGGCGACACGACCGGGGAGACCGACGAGTTCGGGCTGCCCGTCCGCTACCCCTGGGCCGAGGACTATCGAGGCCGGGCCGCCGTGGTGTACGGCCACACACCCGTGCCCACCGCGTCCTGGGTCAACAACACCATCTGCCTCGACACCGGTGTCGTCTTCGGCGGAAAGCTGACCGCGCTGCGCTGGCCGGAGCGTGAACTCGTCGAGGTTCCGGCCGAGAAGGTGTGGTACGAACCCGTAAAGCCACTGGTCACCGAGGCGCCCGGCGGACACCAGGGCCGCCCGTTGGACCTCGCCGATGTCCACGGGCGCCGCATCGTGGAGACCCGTCACATGGGTCGCGTCGCCGTGCGGGAGGAGAACGCGGCCGCGGCCCTGGAGGTGATGAGCCGCTTCGCGGTCGACCCGCGGCTCCTCGCCTACCTGCCGCCGACGATGGCACCGACCGCGACCTCGCAGGAGGACGGCTGTCTCGAGCACCCGGCCGAGGCATTCGCACAGTACAAGGCGGACGGTGTCGCGCAGGTCGTGTGCGAGGAGAAGCACATGGGCTCGCGGGCGGTCGCGCTGGTCTGCCGCGACGCGGACGTGGCCCGGGAGCGCTTCGGAGCGGAAGGGGCGACCGGCGCCCTGCACACCCGCACCGGCCGCCCCTTCTTCGACGACGCGCAGGTCACCGAGGAGATCCTGGAGCGCCTGCGCGCGGCCGTGACCGGCGCCGGCCTGTGGGACGAGCTCGCGACCGACTGGCTGCTGCTGGACGGTGAGCTGATGCCGTGGTCGCTCAAGGCGGCCGGACTGCTCCGCAAGCAGTACGCGGCCGTCGGCGCCGCGTCCGGCGCGGTCTTCCCCGGCGCGACCGCCGCCCTCGAAGCCGCCGTCGCCCGCGGCATCGAGGTGGGCGGGCTGCTGGAGCGCCAGCGCGAACGGGCCGCGGACGCGGCCGCGTTCACCGAGGCGTACCGGCGGTACTGCTGGACCACCGAGGGCCTGGACGGAGTGCGCCTCGCGCCCTTCCAGATCCTCGCAGCCCAGGGCCGCTCCCTCGCCGCCGTACCGCACGACGAGCAACTGGCCTGGTTGGACCGGCTCGTGGAAGCCGACGCCGCCACGTCCGGAGCCGCCGGCAGATCCGGGCTGCTCCAGCGCACCCGCCGTCTCGTCGTCGACACGGGCGACGAGGAATCGGTGCGCGCCGGAGTGGACTGGTGGCTGGAGATGACCGGCGCGGGCGGCGAGGGCATGGTCGTCAAGCCGCTGCGTGCGCTCGTACGGGACGGCAAGGGCCGGCTCGTCCAGCCCGGGATCAAGGTGCGCGGGCGCGAGTACCTGCGGATCATCTACGGTCCCGAGTACACCCGTCCGGACAACCTGACCCGGCTGCGCAGCCGGTTCCTCGGCCACAAGCGGTCGTTGGCGCTGCGCGAGTACGCCCTCGGCCTGGAGGCCCTGGACCGGCTCGCCGAAGGGGAGCCGCTGTGGCGGGTCCACGAGGCGGTCTTCGCGGTCCTCGCCCTGGAGTCGGAGCCGGTCGACCCCCGACTCTGACCGGCGACCCCCGGCTCTGACCCGGCGGCCTCCGCCTCCGATCCGGTCGGCCTCCGGTTCCGAGCGCAGGGCCCCGTGGACGGATCGCACCGTTCCACGGGGCCTGCCGCTGATCCGACGATTACTGCAGTCGGGGGAAAGGCGGCCGGATTCCGGCGCCGGGCTCGTTCTTCCGGACAGCAGGGTGTCCGCGATTTCCGGAAGGACGGAGTGCAGTATGAAGTCGATCGCGCGTGGGAGCCTCGGAGCGCTCATGGCATGTGTGGCCGCGGCGGTGGCGGCGCCGTCCGCCGTGGCCGCGCCGCATGTGCCGGTCGTGGTCCCGCTGGACCCGCTGGAGCAGGCCGTTCCGCTGGAGGCGCCCACCGTGAGCGCGGCGGCGCCGCTGCCCGTGCCGAGCGCGCCCGAGGTTCCGCGGTACGAGGAGGGGAAGGTGCTGCCCACGGGCATCGTGCCCCGGGTGCCGCTGACGAGTGAGCTGCCGGGGGCGCGGGCCGGGGTCCCGCTGCCGCACCCGCTGAGCGACGAGGAGGTGGGCACCGTCCACCTCGCGTCGCCCGACACGGACGTGATGGCCGCGACTCCGGGCGCCGACATCGCCGCGCCCCTGACGGCTCCCGCCGCCGGGACGGACGGGCTGCCGGGCCTGGCCCGGCCGGAAGCCGGCGTGCTGCTCCCGGAGCTCCGGGCGACGCCGAGGACCGTGCTCGGGTTCGACCAGTAGCGCCGTAGGAAGCGCGGCCCGGCTTCGACCCGGGCCCCCTCCCGCCCTCTTCGCCCCCGCTTTGCGCCTGTGGTGGGCGGGGAGGGGGCCGGTCTGGGAACGTTTCCCCATGGGATTCCACGTCGACTCCGAGACCGGGCTGCTGCGCCGGGTCGTACTCCACCGCCCCGATCTGGAACTGAAGCGGCTCACCCCCCGCAACAAGGACGCGCTCCTCTTCGACGACCTCCTGTGGGTCCGGCGCGCCCGCCAGGAGCACGACGGCTTCGCGGACGTGCTCCGCGACCGCGGAGTGAAGGTGCATCTCTTCGGCGATCTGCTGCGCGAGTCACTGGAGATCCCGGCGGCCAGGAAGCTGGTCCTCGACCGCGTCTTCGACGAGAAGGAGTACGGCCCGCTCGCCACGGACCATCTGCGGGCGGCCTTCGACGCGATGGACACGGCCACCCTGACCGAGGCCCTGGTCGGCGGGATGACGAAGAGGGAGTTCCTCGCAGGTCACTCGGAGCCCGCGTCCGTCCGCTTCCATGTGATGGACCTGGACGACTTCCTGCTCGGCCCGCTGCCCAACCACATCTTCACCCGCGACACCTCCGCCTGGATCTACGACGGCGTCTCCATCAACGCCATGCGCTGGCCCGCCCGCCGACGCGAGACGGTGCACTTCGAGGCGATCTACACACACCATCCGCTGTTCACCGGCCCGGAGGCGGGCGAGTTCCACCACTGGTCGGAGGGCCAGGCCGACTACCCCTCGACCATCGAGGGCGGCGACGTCCTGGTCATCGGCAACGGCGCGGTGCTGATCGGGATGAGCGAGCGCACCACCCCGCAGGCCGTCGAGATGCTGGCACGCGGGCTGTTCCAGGCCGGGTCCGCGCGGACCATCGTGGCCCTGGACATGCCCAAGCGGCGGGCCTTCATGCACCTCGACACCGTGCTGACGATGGTGGACCACGACACCTTCACCCAGTACGCGGGCCTCGGCATGCTGCGCTCGTACACGATCGAGCCGGCGGAGGGCGAGCGGGGCGTGGCCCTTCGGGTCACCGACCATCCGCCCGAGCACATGCACAGTGCGATCGCCGCCGCCCTCGGACTGCAGGACATCAGGGTCCTCACGGCCAAGCAGGACGTGCACGCGGCGGAGCGCGAGCAGTGGGACGACGGCTGCAACGTCCTCGCCGTCGAGCCGGGCGTGGTCGTGGCGTACGACCGGAACGTCACGACGAACACCCATCTGCGCAAGCAGGGGATCGAGGTCATCGAGATCCCGGGCAGCGAACTGGGCAGAGGGCGCGGCGGCCCGCGGTGCATGAGCTGTCCCGTCGAGCGTGATACCGCCGGCGCGGGCACCCCCTGACTGTATAGCAATACAGTACTTCGTATAGACTTCCATGGTCCCCGCATTCGCGACCCAGGAGCACCCACCATGGCGACACACCTCGAAGGCCGCCACTTCCTCAAGGAGCTCGACTTCACCGCGGAGGAGTTCCGAGGCCTGATCGACCTGGCCGCGGAACTCAAGGCCGCCAAGCGGGCCGGTACCGAGGTCCCGCGACTGCGTGGCAGGAACATCGCGCTCATCTTCGAGAAGACGTCGACACGTACGCGCTGCGCGTTCGAGGTCGCCGCCGCCGACCAGGGGGCGGCGACGACATATCTCGACCCCGCCGGTTCGCAGATGGGCCACAAGGAGTCGGTCAGGGACACGGCCCGGGTGCTGGGGCGGATGTTCGACGGAATCGAGTACCGCGGGAACAGCCAGGCGACCGTCGAGGAGCTCGCCGCCCACGCCGGGGTCCCCGTCTTCAACGGGCTCACCGACGACTGGCACCCCACCCAGATGCTCGCGGACGTGCTGACCATGACCGAGCACAGCGACAAGCCGCTGACCGGCATCGCCTTCGCCTACCTCGGTGACGCCCGCTTCAACATGGGCAACTCGTACCTGGTCACCGGCGCCCTGCTCGGCATGGACGTGCGGATCGTCGCGCCCGAGGCGTACTGGCCGGCGGACGAGGTCGTCGCCGTCGCACGCGAGGCCGCCGCGGCCGCCGGCGCGAGGATCATGCTCACCGAGGACATCGCCGAGGGTGTCGCCGGGGCCGACTTCGTCGCCACCGACGTCTGGGTGTCGATGGGCGAGCCGAAGGAGAAGTGGGACGAGCGCATCAAGGCCCTCTCCCCGTATGCGGTGACGATGGACGTGCTGCGCGCCACCGGCAATGCGGACGTCAAGTTCCTGCACTGCCTGCCGGCCCTCCACGACCTGGGCACCACGATCGGGCGGGAGATATTCGAGAGGCACGGCCTGAGCGAGCTCGAGGTCACGGACGAGGTCTTCGAGTCCGCGCATTCGGTCGTCTTCGACGAGGCGGAGAACCGGATGCACACGATCAAGGCGGTGCTGGTGGCGACGCTGGGCGGCGCGAGCGAATAGCCGCTACGACTCCGGCAGCGGCGAGCGGGGGGACGGCACGCCCGCAGCCGGACCCGCCTCGGCAGCGGGCCCCTCGGCGGCGGCAAGCGTGAACCAGACCGCCTTGCCGTGAGGAGTGGGGCGGTGTCCGCAGGCGGAGCTGAGCGCGCGGATGAGGAGCAGGCCGCGCCCGTGCTCCTGCCAGGGGTCGGGCCCGCAGTCCGGCAGCGGCTCGCAGAGGCCGCCCGGCGGGGCGGGGTCGTGGTCGTGCACCTCGACCTGGCAGCCCGTCGGCAGCAGCTCCACGACCAGCTGGATCGAGCCCCCGCCCGCGGTGTGCTCCACCGCGTTGGCGACGAGCTCCGCCGTCAGGAGCTCCGCGGTGTCGCTGTCGGCCGCCTCGAGCTCCGCGAAGGCGGTACGGATCAGTGCGCGGGCGAGCGGTATGGCGGCCGTCGTGTGCGGCAGCGCGAGACGCCAGGAAGTGGTGGGGGCGTCCGCCGCCGGTGCGGCGGTGGAGGGGGCTTTACACAAGGCGGGTCCGTTCGCTGTGCTCCGTACCGGCTGGTACTGCTTTCCACCGTACGGAGGGGTAGCCCCCTATCCAAGGGCCTCTGTGCCGTCCGTCCCAGGACCTGTGCCCCACCTGATACGGGACCTTTGCGCGGCCGCGACCATGTGACGGGCCGTCGGGCCCACCCGGGTTGCCGGTTCCGCCGTATCGCGTACTCGTGACGGAAGTCACGCACAGGTGATAACTTCGTGGGGCAGGCACTGGCCGGCGGCAGTCCGCAGCAGCCGGCAGCCCGAGGGAGGCCGTGTCCATGAGCCCCTTTCCCAGCTCGGCGCCCCGCACCGACGAATGGCGCCATATCCGCCTGACCAGGCAGGACGGTGTCGCCACTGTCACGCTCGACCGCCCCGACAAGCTCAACGCGCTCACCTTCGGCGCCTACGCCGACCTGCGTGACCTGCTCGCCGAACTGTCCCGCGAGCGATCCGTGCGCGCACTCGTCCTCGGCGGCGAGGGCCGTGGCTTCTGCTCCGGCGGCGACGTCGACGAGATCATCGGCGCCACGCTCGCCATGGACACCGCCCAGCTCCTCGATTTCAACCGGATGACCGGGCAGGTCGTACGGGCCCTGCGCGAATGCCCCTTCCCCGTCATCGCGGCGGTCCACGGCGTCGCCGCCGGAGCCGGAGCGGTGCTCGCGCTCGCCGCCGACTTCCGGGTCGCGGACCCGTCGGCCCGCTTCTCCTTCCTCTTCACCAAGGTCGGACTCTCCGGCGGCGACATGGGCGCCGCGTATCTGCTGCCGCGCGTCGTCGGGCTCGGGCACGCCACGCGGCTGCTGATGCTCGGCGAGCCGGTCCGCGCCGTCGAGGCCGAGCGGATCGGGCTGATCAGCGAACTGACCGGGGAGGGCGAGGCGGACAAGGCGGCCGCGGCGCTCGCCCGCCGGCTCGCCGACGGCCCCGCCCTCGCCCACGCCCAGACCAAGGCCCTGCTCACCGCGGAACTCGACATGCCGCTCGCCGCGGCGGTGGAACTCGATGCCGCGACGCAGGCGCTGCTGATGAACGGCGAGGACTACGCGGAGTTCCACGCGGCCTTCACGGAGAAGCGCGCCCCGAACTGGCAGGGGCGCTGACGATGCCGTCGTACGCGGGGGAGCCCCGCGGCCACCTCGGCTCCGCGGGCGAGCCCGCAGCCCCCCGGGACGGGTCCGGGACCGCCCGGTCGGCCCGGATGTCCGTCCACCATCGCCGGACAGGCTCAGCAGGAGTCCCCCCGGCGATCGAGGTGGAGGTCCCCCCGGGCCCGCCAGGGCGTACGGGGAGGGGGCGCGGGGACGGCGCCCCCTCATCGGGGCCCGGCGCGGAGCACCGGTGGGAGGCCGAGGGGCTTGCCTCCCGCTTCGCGAAGGGGCAGGCCGGGCAAGAACCCGCCGCAGACCGCATCCTCCACCACGGCGCACCCCTGCGCGTCGCCGTCATCGGCGGCGGCCCCGGCGGGCTGTACGCCGCCGCGCTGCTGAAGCGGCTCGACCCCCGCCGCGACATCACCGTGTGGGAGCGCAACGCCCCCGACGACACCTTCGGCTTCGGCGTCGTCCTCTCCGACGAGACCCTCGGCGGCATCGAGCACGCCGACCCCGCCGTCTACCGGGCGCTCCAGGACGAGTTCGTCCGCTGGGACGACATCGACATCGTCCACCGCGGCCGCACCCTCACCTCCGGCGGGCACGGTTTCGCCGCGCTCGGCCGGCGCAGACTGCTGGAGATCCTGCACGAGCGGTGCGCGTCCCTCGGAGTGCGGCTCCGGTTCCGCACCGAGGCCCCGCCCGCCGCCGAGCTCGCCGCCTCGTACGACCTCGTCGTCGCCGCCGACGGTGTGCACAGCCTCACCCGCGCCGCGCACGCCGACGTCTTCGCGCCGCGCATCACCACCCACCGCTGCCGCTACATCTGGCTCGCCGCCGACTTCGCCTTCGACGCCTTCCGCTTCGAGATCGCCGAGACCGAGCACGGCGTGATGCAGCTGCACGGATACCCCTTCGCCCGCCCGTCACCCGACCACCACCCCCCGACGAGGCCCTCCGCGCCGCAGAACCCCTCCGGCGCCTCCACCGTCATCGTCGAGATGCGCGAGGAGGTCTGGCGGGCGGCCGGGCTCGACGAGTGCGACGAGCAGCAGTCGGCCGAGCGCTGCGCCAAGGTCTTCGCCGACGCCCTCGGCGGCCGCCCGCTGCGCGGCAACAGCTCCACCTGGATCGCCTTCCGCACCGTCGTCAACGACCGCTGGGCGCACGGAAACACCGTGCTCCTCGGCGATGCCGCGCACACCGCCCACTTCTCCATCGGCTCCGGCACCAAACTCGCCGTCGAGGACGCCCTCGCCCTCGCCGCCTGCATCGAGGAGCAGCCCACACTCCCCGAGGCCCTCGCGGCGTACGAGAGCGAGCGCCGGCCCGTCGTGGAGTCCACGCAGCGCGCCGCGGCGGCCAGCCTGCGCTGGTTCGAGGAGCTCGGGACGTATCTCGACCAGCCGCCACGGCAGTTCGCGTTCAACCTGCTCACGCGCAGCCGCCGTGTCACACACGACAATCTCCGGCTGCGCGACCGGGCGTTCACCGACTCCGTCGAGGAGGACTTCGGCTGCCCGCCCGGCACGCCCCCGATGTTCACGCCCTTCAGGCTGCGCGGGCTGACCCTGCGCAACCGTGTCGTCGTCTCGCCCATGGACATGTACTCCGCCGAGGACGGCGTCCCCGGCGACTTCCATCTCGTCCACCTCGGCGCAAGGGCCCTCGGCGGCGCCGGGCTCGTCATGACCGAGATGGTCTGCGTCAGCGCCGACGGCCGCATCACCCCAGGCTGCGCCGGCCTCTACACCGACGAACAGGCCGCGGCCTGGCGCCGCATCACCGACTTCGTCCACACCCGGTCGCCCGGCACGGCCATCGGCGTCCAGCTCGGCCACTCCGGCCGCAAGGGCTCCACCAGGCTCATGTGGGAAGGCATCGACCAGCCCCTGCCGGACGGCAACTGGCCGCTCGTCGCGGCCTCACCGCTCCCGTACCACCCGGGCGTCAACCAGGTCCCGCACCAGCTCGACCGGGCCGGACTCACGGCGATCCGCGAGCAGTTCGCCACGGCCGCCGGGCGCGCCGCGCACAGCGGATTCGACCTGCTCGAACTCCACTGCGCCCACGGCTACCTGCTCTCCGGCTTCCTCTCCCCGCTCACCAACCGGCGCACGGACGGATACGGCGGCTCACTCGGCGCCCGGCTGCGCTTCCCGCTCGAAGTGTTCGACACGGTCCGTGCCGTCTGGCCCGACGACCGGCCCATGACCGTCCGCATCTCCGCCACCGACTGGGCACCGGGCGGCACCACCGCACAGGACGCCGTGGAGATCGCCCGCGCGTTCGCCGCCCACGGCGCCGACGCCATCGACGTCTCCACCGGCCAGGTCGTCCCCGACGAACGGCCCGAGTACGGCCGCTCCTACCAGACCCCCTACGCCGACCGGATCCGCAACACCCTCCGCGTCCCCGTCGTCGCAGTCGGCGCGATCTCCTCCTGGGACGACGTCAACTCCCTCCTCCTCGCGGGCCGCGCCGACCTCTGCGCCCTGGCCCGCCCCCACCTGTACGACCCCCACTGGACCCTCCACGCGGCCGCCGACCAGGACTACACCGGCGAGGCCGCCCCTTGGCCGCCCCCGTACCGCGCCGGCAGCCGCAAACCCCCGACCGGCCGCACGGACGCCCCCAAGCCGCGCCTCACGCTGCCGTCGTCATGAACTCCGCGCCCGCGTCCCGCAGCCGCTTGTGCAGCCCCGCGAAGACCCCTGCCGAGCGGCCGCCCGGCCAGTCGTCGGGGAGGAGCTCCCTCGGCAGACCCGGGTCCGCGTAGGGCAGACGGCGCCAGGAGTCGAGAGCCAGAAGATAGTCCCGGTACGCCTCCTCGGGCGGGGTGTCGGAGCGGGACTCCCAGGACCGCAGCACCGGTTCGTGCGTGTCCAGGAACTCCTCGTGCTGCTTCGCGATCGCCGCCAGGTCCCACCAGCGCCCCACCGCCTCCGCCGTCGGGGCGAAGCCGAGGTGTTCGCCGCGGAAGAGATCCACGTACGGGTCGAGCTGCAGACGGCACAGGGTGTGACGGGTCTCCTCGGCGAAGCGGGCGGGCGCGATCCAGACGCCGGGCGCAGCCGTGCCGAAGCCCAGGCGGGCCAGACGGGAGCGCAGCAGGTGCCGCTTGTGGCGTTCGGCCTCGGGGACGGAGAAGACCGCGATCACCCAGCCGTCGGACGGCCTCGGCACAGGATGGCCGTAAATGCGCTCGTCACCGTCGTCGAGAAGCTGACGCGCGTCCGCCGACAGCGCGTAACCGGCCGCACCGGACGCCGTGCGTTCGGCGACGAGCAGACCGCGCCGCTTGAGCCGGGAGACCGAGGAGCGCACGGACGGAGCGTCCACACCGAGCGCACCCAGCAGACGGATCAGCTCCGCCACCGCGAGCGGACCCGCGGTCTCGCGTCCGTACGCGCCGTACAGGGTGACGATCAGGGAACGGGGGGTGTGCTGCTCGGCCACGTGATCACTCTAGGCCCCTCAGCCGGAAGCGCTGCAGCTTGCCCGTCGGCGTACGGGGCAGCGCGTCGAGGAAGACGATCACGCGCGGGCACTTGTACGGGACCAGGCGGGACTTGACGAAGTCGCGCAGCGCCCGCGCCGTCGCGTCGTCGCGCACCACGCCCTCGCGCACCACGACGTACGCCGCCGCGATCTGGCCGCGCAGCTCGTCGGGGCGGGCGACCACCGCGGCCTCCACCACGTCGGGGTGGTCCAGCAGCGCGTCCTCGACCTCGGGCCCCGCGATGTTGTAGCCCGCCGAGATGATCATGTCGTCGGCGCGGGCCACATAGCGGAACCACCCCTCCGGCTCGCGTACGTACGTGTCACCGGTGACATTCCACCCGTCACGCACGTAGTCGCGCTGCCGCGGGTCCGACAGATACCGGCAGCCCACCGGCCCGCGCACCGCGAGCAGCCCCGGCTCGCCGTCCGGCACCGGCACCCCGGTCGTGCCGTCCACGACCCGCGCCTCCCAGCCCGGCACCGGCAGCCCGGTCGTGCCGGGCCGGATGTCCCCGTCGGCCGCGGAGATGAAGATGTGCAGCAGCTCGGTCGCACCGATGCCGTTGATGATGCGCAGCCCCGTCCGCTCCTGCCACGCGTGCCATGTCGCCGCCGGCAGGTTCTCCCCGGCCGACACACAGCGCCGAAGCGACGTCAGGTCGTACCCCGCGGCGTCGTCGAGCATCACGCGGTACGCGGTCGGCGCGGTGAACAGCACCGACACCCGGTGCTCCGCGATCGCCGGCAGCAACTGCCTCGGACCCGCCTGCTCCAGCAGCAGCGCCGAAGCGCCCACCCGCATCGGGAAGACGACCAGGCCGCCGAGCCCGAAGGTGAAGCCGAGCGGCGGGCTGCCCGCGAAGACGTCGTCGGGCGTCGGCCGCAGCACCCGGGCCGAGAAGGTGTCGGCGACGGCCAGCACATCCCGGTGAAAATGCATGCACCCCTTCGGCCGCCCCGTCGTCCCGCTCGTGAAGGCGATCAGCGCGACATCGTCCGCCGCCGTGGCCACGGCCTCGTACGACGCCGGCTTCCCGGCCGCCAGCCGCAGCAGATCGTCGGGCGCGTCCCCGCCGTACGCCACGATCCGCAGCCCCGGCACCTCGGCCTTCACCAGGTCGTCGACCGCACGGACGTCGCACAGCGCATGGCCCACCCGGGCGATCTCGCACATCGTGGCGAGCTCCTGCGACCGCTGCTGGGCCAGCACGGTGACGGCCACCGCACCCGCCTTCACCACCGCGAGCCAGCAGGCGGCGAGCCAGGGGGTGGTGGGTCCGCGCAGCAGCACCCGGTTGCCCGGCACCACACCCAGCTCGTCGGTCAGGACGTGCGCGATCCTGTCCACGTGCTCGCGCAGCTCGCCGTACGTCCAGACGGTGCCGTTCCCGTCACGGAAGACGGTCCGGCCCGCCCCGTACCGCTCGATCGTCGCGTCCAGCAGCTCCGCCCCGCAGTTGAGCCGCCCGGAATAGCGCAGCTCGGGCAGGTCGAGCAGCAGCCGGGGCCACTGCTCCGCGGGCGGGAGATGCTCGCGCGAGAAGGTGTCGCGGTGGGCCGAGGGTGTCAGCTCCATGTTCGCCCCCTTGTCGTGGTGGGGTCGCGCATCGAGCGTATCGTGATGGTGACGACAGTCAATGGTTCGCGATACGGTGCATTTCCCGGGTCCACTCCCGGACCCCCTGCCGCAGGAAGTGGGGGCACGGATGTCCGCATTCTCGCTCGACCCGGCACAGACCGCCTGGTGCGCGGAGCTCCGTACGCTCGCGGCCGAGCGGCTGCGCCCCCTCGCCGAGAAGGGCGAACCGGGCCGCATCAACCGTCCCCTCGTCGCCGCCCTCGGCGAACTGGGCCTGCTCAAGCGCCTGTTCGGCGACACGAGCGCCCTCGATCTGTGCCTGCTGCGCGAGTCGCTCGCCTACGCCTGCACAGAGGCCGAGACCGCCCTGGCGCTGCAGGGGCTCGGCACCTACCCGCTCGTCCAGGCCGGCACCGGCGCGCAGCGCGAGCGCTGGCTCCCGGACATCGTCGCGGGCCGGGCCGTCGCCGCCTTCGCGCTCAGCGAGCCTGACGCCGGGTCCGACGCCGCGGCGCTCGCCCTCGAAGCCGTGGGCAGCGGCGCCGACGGCTGGCGGCTGACCGGCGAGAAGTGCTGGATCTCGAACGCCCCCGAGGCGGATTTCTTCACCGTGTTCGCCCGAACGGGTGAGGCGCCCGGCGCGCGGGGCATCACCGCCTTCCTCGTCCCTGCCGACCGGCCCGGCCTCACCGGCAGCGCGCTGGAGATGCTCTCCCCGCACCCCATCGGCGCCCTGACGTTCGACGGCGTGCCCGTCACCCGCGAGGACGTGCTCGGCGAGCCGGGCCGCGGCTTCCGCGTCGCCATGAACACCCTCAACCTCTTCCGGCCCAGCGTCGGCGCCTTCGCGGTCGGCATGGCGCAGGCCGCACTCGACTCGACGCTCGCGCACACCTCCGGCCGGTTCGCCTTCGGCGGACCGCTGAAGGACCTCCAGGCCGTCTCCCACCGGGCCGCCGAGATGGCCACGCGGACGGAGGCGGCGAGGCTGCTGGTGTACGCGGCGGCCTGCGCGTACGACTCCGGCGCGGTGGACGTACCGCAGCGCTCGGCCATGGCGAAGCTCTTCGCGACCGAGACCGCCCAGTACGTCGTGGACGCGGCGGTGCAACTGCACGGTGCACGCGCCCTCCAACGCGGCCATCTGCTCGAGCACCTCTATCGCGAAGTGCGCGCCCCACGGATCTACGAGGGCGCGAGCGAGGTGCAGCGCAGCATCATCGCCAAGGAGCTGTACGCCGGGACCAGTGCCGAGGAGGACGCCCGATGAGCCTCGAACGCATCAACCCGCCCGGGCTGTCCCCGGCAAGCGGCTTCTCGCACGCCGTCGCCGCCACCGGCTCCCGGATGGTCTTCCTGGCCGGACAGACCGCACTCGACGCGGACGGCAAGGTGGTCGGAACCGGGCTCGTGGAGCAGTTCGAGACGGCCCTCGCCAACCTCCTCGCCGCCCTCGCCGCGGCCGGCGGCACCTCCCACGACCTGGCCCGCGTCACCGTCTACGCCACAGATGTCCCGGACTACCGCACCCACGCCGCCGAACTCGGCCGCGTCTGGCGCCGGCTCGCCGGCCGGGACTATCCCGCGATGGCGGTCATCGGGGCCGTGCGCCTCTGGGACGAACAGGCACTGGTCGAGCTGGACGGGATCGCCGTACTGCCGTAGGGCCTTGCACGCGCCGCAGCGCGCTGCCGCACGCCGCCGTGATGGCCTGCACGGAGAACGGCGAGCCCGGCAGGCGGCGCTTCGCCTGCACGGGCAGGATCACCGCCGGCCTTGCCGACTCCGGCGATCCGGACCTCGTCTTCAAGGACATGTCCGAGACGGTCGACTACTTCCTCCTCGACCGGGCCGGAGTGGCCTCCACCAATCTCGCCGACATGAACTGCTCCTTCGGGCCGGTCGAGATCTGGACCAACGGCCGTGCGGGAACGTCGACTTACCGCTGCGAGGGGCCGTTGCGCAGCTGAGCCGCGCGGGCCCGTGCCGTTCCACATGATTCTCTTCCCCGGCACATAGCAATGTGACATATTACTGCTGTGCCCACCAGAAACCCTCGTGGTCCCCTGGACGCCGTCATCATCGGCGCAGGCGTGGTCGGAGCGGCCTGCGCCTACTACGCGAGCCGCGCCGGACTCGCCGTCGCGGTCGTCGACCGCGGCTGGGTCGCGGGCGGCACCACCGGCGCCGGGGAAGGCAATCTCCTCGTCTCCGACAAGGAGGCGGGACCCGAGCTCGACCTCGCGCTGCTGTCCACCCGGCTCTGGCGCGAACTCACCGATGTGCTCCCACCGGAGACGGAGTACGAGCCCAAGGGCGGTCTCGTCGTGGCGCCCGACGAGACCGCCCTCACCGCACTGCGCGACTTGGCCGAAGGGCAGCGGAAGGCCGGCGTCACGACGGAGGAGATCCCCGCCGACCGGCTCCACGACCTGGAACCCCACCTCGCGCACGGACTCGCGGGCGGTTTCCACTACCCGCAGGACGCCCAGGTCCAGCCGGCCCGGGCAGCAGCCCAACTGCTCCGAGCAGCCAGGGAGTCGGGCGCCGGCATCCGCCTCGGTGAGCAGGTCACCGCCGTCCTCACCCGGCCGGACGGCACCCTGCACGGCGTCCGCACACCACGCGGGGAACTGCATGCCCCGGCCGTCGTCAACGCCACCGGCACCGGGGGCGGCGACCTCGCCCGGCTTGCCGGCGCCCACCTTCCGGTCCTCCCGCGCCGAGGCTTCGTCCTCGTCACCGAACCCCTGCCGCGCGTCGTCCGCCACAAGGTCTACGCCGCCGACTACATCTCCGACGTCGCCAGCGGCTCCGCCGCCCTCCAGTCCTCTGCGGTCGTCGAAGGCACGCCCGCCGGCCCGGTCCTGATCGGCGCGACCCGCGAGCGCGTCGGCTTCGACCGGAGCCTGTCCGCCGAAGCCCTGCGTCGGCTCGCCGGCCAGGCCGCCGCGCTCTTTCCCGTACTCGCAGGCGTACGCGTCATCCGCGCCTACCACGGCTTCCGCCCGTACCTCCCCGACCACCTGCCCGCCATCGGCCCGGACCCGCGCGTGCCCGGCCTGTTCCACGCGTGCGGCCACGAGGGCGCGGGCATCGGGCTCGCCCCGGCGACCGGGCTGCTGATCGCCGCCGTCCTGAGTGGTGATCAGTCCGCCCTGGACCTGAGGCCGTTCCGGCCAGACCGTTTCGACCAGGCAGGAGCAGCGCAGTGACCAGGACACCGGTCTCCCTGGTGCGGGCCGAGCCCGGACCCCCGTACGAGATCACCTTCGACGGGCGGCCCGTCACCGCGCTGCCCGGGCAGAGCGTCGCCGCCGCGCTCTGGTCGGCGGGCATCCTCGCCTGGCGCACCACCCGCGACGGCGGCGCGCCCCGAGGGGCGTTCTGCGGCATCGGCGCCTGTTACGACTGCCTCGCCACGGTCAACGGCCGCCCCAACCAGCGCGTCTGCCTGGTTCCGGCCCGCCCGGGCGATGCGGTCACCACTCAGAAGGGCACCGGCCATGACGACCTCACCGTCTGAGCCCCGTCAGCCCCCTCAGCCCTCTTGTCGCCTGGTGCCCCTCGAATCCTCCGGGCCCGCTGGGCCCTGCGAGCTGGCCGTCGTCGGAGCGGGCCCCGCCGGGCTCGCCGCCGCCGTCACCGCGGCCGCACTGGGGCTGCGGGTGACGCTCCTGGACGCGGGGGAGCGGCCCGGCGGACAGTTCTACCGCCACCCGGCACCCGGCCTCCGCGCCGCGCGGCCCGAAGCCCTGCACCACCAGTGGCAGGCGTTCGCGCGCCTCGAACGCGGACTCCGCGCCCACATGGCCTCGGGCCGCATCCGCCAGCTGCCCGCACACCATGTGTGGACCGTCCTCCCCGAAGAGGCCCCGCAGACAGGGGAGCCGGGCGGGACACCGTGCCGACGGCTCCACGCCGTCGCGGGCCACGGCGGCGACGAGAGCGCCGTCACCGTCCGAGCCCGTACGGTGCTGATCGCCACCGGCGCCTACGAACGTCAACTGCCCTTTCCCGGCTGGACCCTGCCAGGCGTCGTCGGCGCCGGCGGGGCACAGGCCATGCTCAAGTCCGGCCTCGTCCTGCCCGGCAAGCGGATCGTCGTCGCAGGCAGCGGACCGCTGCTGCTCGCCGTCGCCGGGTCCCTCGCCGCCGCCGGGGCCGCGGTGCCCGCGGTCGTGGAGGCCGCCGCGTACCCCGCGTACGCCCGTCATCTGCCCGCCCTGGTACGGAATCCGGCCAAGCTCGCCGAAGGGGCCGTGCACGGCGGCGTGCTGTTCCGGCACGGCGTGCGACTGCTCACCCGGCACGCGGTCACCGAGGCGCACGGCTCGGACCGGGTCGAGGCCGTGACCGTGACGCGGCTCGACCGCGACTGGCTGCCCGTGTCCGGCAGCGCGCGCCGCATCCCGTGCGACGCGCTCGCCGTCGGACACGGCCTGGTCCCGCAGCTGGAGCTCGCCACCGGACTCGGCTGCGCCACGCGCCGCTCGGCCGACGGCACTGCCGTCCTGGATCTCGACGACGAGCAGCGCACCTCCGTCCCCGGTGTGTGGTCGGCGGGGGAGACCGGCGGGATCGGCGGGGCCGAACTCGCCCTGGCCGAGGGCGAACTGGCCGCTCTTTCCGTCGCTCGCGCCCTGCACGGCACCCCGCGGCCGAGGCGCGCGGCGGTGCTGCGGGCCCGCCGGGACCGGCTGCGTGCCTTCGCCGAGGTGATGGCGGCCGTGCACCGCCCGGGGCCCGGTTGGACCGCGTGGCTCGACGACACCACCCAGGTGTGCCGCTGCGAGGAGGTCCCGGCAGGGCTGATCAGGGAGGCAGCCGGTCAACTCGGTGCGCACGACGCCCGCACCGTGAAACTGCTGACCCGCGCCGGAATGGGCTGGTGCCAGGGGCGCATGTGCGGGCCCGCGGTGGCCTGTCTGGCCGGCGAGGAGCCCGCCCCGGACCGACGGCCGCTGTCCTGCCCGGTGCCGCTGAACCAGCTTGCCGGTCTGCCCGGGCCGGACGCGCACCCCGGAGAGCCCGTACCGCCAAACGAAGCGGACCGGGCCTGAAGCCAGGGGCGAGACTCGGGCGGGAGACTACGCGCCCGGGGGCCGACGGCTCGTCAGACATGAGCACGGTGAGGGTGTTTGCCCTTGTGGAGGCGTCACGACGATTAATAAAATGTCACATCTCACACTAGGAGTTGCCATGGCACCCGCATCCCGTACGCGCCCCTGGCACGGCCTCATGGTCGCCACCGCCCTGCCCCTCCGCGACGACCTCTCCATCGACTACGACGCCTTCGACGCCCATGTCGCCTGGCTGATCGAGCACGGCTGCGACGGCGTCGTCCCGAACGGCTCCCTCGGCGAGTACCAGACGCTCACCGACGACGAACGCGCCCGCGTCGTCCGTACCGCCGTCGAGGCGGCGGGCGACGGGAACCGCGTGATGCCGGGTGTGTCGGCGTACGGGAGCGCCGAGGCCCGCCGCTGGGCCGACCAGGCCGCCGAGGCCGGCGCCGGATCCGTCCTCCTGCTGCCACCCAACGCCTACCGTGCCGGCGAGGGCGCGGTCTCCGCCCACTACGCCGCCGTCGCGCGCTGCGGCCTTCCCGTCGTCGCGTACAACAACCCGTACGACACCAGGACCGATCTCACCCCCGCCCTGCTCGCCCGGCTGCACGGCGAGCAGAGCATCGTCGCCGTCAAGGAGTTCAGCGGTGATGTGCGCCGGGCGTACGAGATCGCCGAACTCGCGCCGGGGCTCGACCTGCTGGCCGGCGCGGACGACGTCCTGCTCGAACTCGCCCTGGCCGGCGCGGTCGGCTGGATCGCCGGATACCCCAACGCGCTGCCCGCCTCCTGCGCCGCGCTCTACCACGCCGCCGTCGCCGGCGACCTGGACACCGCGCTGCCGCTCTACAAGTCCCTGCACCCGCTGCTGCGCTGGGACTCCAGAACCGAATTCGTCCAGGCCATCAAGCTCTCCATGGATGTGACCGGCCGTCCCGGCGGTCCGACGCGTCCGCCGCGCGCACAGCTCACGGGTGAGCAGGAGACGGCCGTTCGCGCCGCCACCGAGAAGGCGCTCGCCGAAGGCCACCGGTAGCCGCCGGCAGCCGCCGGGAACCAGCAGCGAGAAGGGGACCCATGCGCACGCGTCACGTCTACCACGCCGTCGACTCGCACACCGAAGGCATGCCCACCCGTGTCGTCACCGGCGGTGTCGGGATCGTCCCCGGCGCCACCATGGCCGAACGCCGGCTGCACTTCATCGAGCACCTCGACCACATCCGCACGCTGCTGATGTACGAGCCGCGCGGACACTCCGCCATGAGCGGCGCGATCCTGCAGCCGCCCACCCGGCCGGACGCCGACTACGGAGTGCTGTACATCGAGGTGTCCGGACTGCTGCCCATGTGCGGCCACGGCACCATCGGCGTCGCCACCGTCCTCGTCGAGACCGGCATGGTGCCCGCCACCGAACCCGTCACCACGGTCCGCCTCGACACCCCGGCCGGGCTCGTCAGCGTGGACGTACAGGTCTCGGACGGCGAGGCCACCTCCGTAACCCTCACCAATGTGCCGTCGTTCTGTCTCGGGCTCGACCGCAAGGTCGATGTACCCGGACATGGCACGGTCACCTATGACATGGCATACGGCGGCAACTTCTACGCCTTCGTCTCTTTGGACGCCCTCGGCCTGCCCTTCGACCGCGCCCGCAAGGACGACCTGCTCGCCGCCGGACTCGCCGTCATGGACGCCATCAACGCCACCGACCGGCCCGTCCACCCGGAGGACCCGGGCATCGGCGGCGTCAAGCACGTCTATCTCGCCGCCCCCGGCTCGGACGCCGTACGATCCCGGCACGCCATGGCCATTCACCCCGGCTGGTTCGACCGCTCCCCGTGCGGCACCGGCACCAGCGCCCGGATGGCACAGCTCCACGCGCGCGGTGAACTGCCCCTCGGCCGTGACTTCGTCAACGAGTCGTACATCGGCACGGAGTTCACCGGTTGCCTCGTCGGGGAGACCATTGTCGGCGGACTGCCGGCCGTCGTCCCCACCGTCACGGGCCGCGCCTGGATCACCGGCACCGCACAGTACTTCCTGGATCCGTCCGACCCGTTCCCCGGAGGCTTCCTCCTGTGACCGTGCACGCGAAGGGCCTGCTCCAGTTCGGCGCCGACGACATCGCGGCGCTGCTGGCACCCGCCGCCGCGGCCGACGCCGTGGAGGCGGTGCTCAGGGACGGCCTCGACCCCGAGAGCTGCCCGCCCCGCACCCATGTCGCGGTGACAGCAGGCCAGTTGTTGCTGATGCCCGCCGCGGCCGGGACATACGCCGGAGTGAAGATCGCCGGCGTCGCCCCGGCGAACCCGGCGCGCGGACTGCCCCGGATCACCGGGAGCTGTCTGCTCCTCGACGGGGAGACCCTGGTGCCGCTCGCCCTGTTCGACGGGGCGGCGCTCACCGCCCTGCGCACACCGGCCGTCTCCGCCGTCGCCCTGCGACACCTTGCCGAGCCCGGCTCCGGGCACGCCGTGCTCTTCGGCGCCGGACCACAGGCCCACGGCCACCTCGAAGCGGCCCTCGCGGTGCTGCCGTTGACGCGGGTGACGGTGGTCGCGCCACGCCGGGAACCGGCCGAGGAGCTGGCCGCACACGCCCGGACACGAGGGCTCGACGCCCGTACCGGCACTCCCGACGATGTGGCGGACGCCGATCTCGTCCTGTGCTGCACCACCGCGCGCCGACCGCTGTTCGACGGCCGACTGGTCCCGGACCACGCCACCGTGATCGCGGTCGGCTCGCACGAGCCGGACGCCCGCGAGACCGACACCGCGCTCGTCCGCCGCTCGGCGGTGTACGTCGAGGCGCGGACGGCCGCCGGCCGCGAGGCCGGTGATCTCATCGTTCCGGAGACAGAAGGGGCCATCGGCCCCGACCACATCAGGGGCACGCTCGCCGAGCTGGTCATGGGACGGGTCACCGCGGCCGCAGGTTGTCCACAGCTCTTCAAGAGCGTGGGCATGGCCTGGGAGGATCTTGCCGTGGCCGCCGCTGTCCATCGGGCGGCCACGAGCCGACCGGGCAGCGCAACGTGACATTGTACGCTTGCCCTCCACTGGATTCTCGGAGGAAGCGCCATGGGGGACCTGAAGCAGATCAGCCTGATCACCGCTCAGGAGCGGCTTCGCGACCAGGTCGCCCACGCCCTGCGTGCCGCGCTGGTGGCGGGCGAACTCCGCCCGGGCCACGTCTACTCCGCGCCCGGCCTGGCGGCCGACTTCGGGATCTCCGCCACACCGGTGCGCGAGGCGATGCTCGACCTCGCCCGTGAGGGCTTGGTGGAACCCGTCCGCAACAAGGGCTTCCGGGTCACCGAGGTCAGCGAGCGCGACCTCGACCAGTACACCGAACTCCGCGCGCTGATCGAGGTGCCGACCATCGGCGCCGTCACGCGGCTGGCGACGAGGGAGCAGTTGGAGAAGCTGCGCCCCGTCGCCGAGGAGATCGTGATGTACGCCAGCGGCCACGACCTGATCGGCTATCTCGACGCGGACCGCCGCTTCCACCTCGGCCTGCTCGCCCTGGCCGGCAACGACCGCCTGGTCGAGACCGTCGGAGACCTCCGCAAGCGCTCCCGGCTCTATGGCCTCACCAGACTCGACGAGCTCGGCCTGCTGATCGCCTCGGCGGTGGAGCACCATGAGCTGCTCGATCTGATGCTCGCCGGGGACGCGCAGGCCGCCGAGGCGTGCATGACCCGCCATCTCGGTCATGTCCGCTCACTGTGGGCGGAGTCCGCGGACGAGCCGGTGGAGCCTCGACCGAGGCGCGGTATCGGCATCCGCTGACGGCCCGGCTCTGGCCCCGCCCGGCGCGGTCCGCAACGCCGACCGCCCGGCCCCCTCCTCGGACGACTTCGTGAGGGATCGAGGAGGCTCCATGCCCGAGATCGAACTCTCCGCAGGACCGCAGGGGCGGCTCGTGGAGATCGAGGACAGCCGCACGCTGGTCGCGGAGGACCAGCCCGAGCGGCTCGCGGCGATGCTGCGCTCGTTCGTCGCGGAGAGAGCGGGTACGTGACGCGAGCTGTGCTGCGCGCGGTGTGGTCCTCTCAGCACGGTGGCCACCGTGTCGGCGTGCACACCGACGAACGGGCCGGATCCAGTGGACTTCGGCCGGCACATGGAGCGTGGTGACGGGTCGTCGTCCGTCCGGGCCGTCCGTCGGAGAAGGTCTGCAACGCCCGACGGGCGTTCGGGACTACGTGGCAGCGACGCCGTCGGCACCGTGAGCCGCATCCGCCGGCCCGGCACGGCATCCGCGGTGACCCGGCCGGTGCGTTCGCCGTGTCGGATGTCGTGGAGGATCCCGGGCCACGCGTCGACAGGGTCGAGCCGCTCGGCCCGTACGCGGCTGCCCGTCACGCCGGTCGTACGTCGCCGTCGCCCAAGCCACCGCCGTCGCCCAAGCCGCCGCCGCTCAGGCCGCCGCGAGCTGGAACCACACCCACTTGCCGCGGTCACCGACCGTCGTCACACCCCAGGACCCGGCCAGCGCCTCCAGGAGGTCCAGCCCGCGGCCGGTCTCCATGGCGTCCGCTGGTTCGTCGCCCGAGCGGGCTCCGCCGCCCATCCCCGGCTCGGTGTCGAAGACCGCTCCGGTGATGCCGCCGGCGGCCTCGTCAAGGGCGACGGTGACCTCGATGACGATGCCGTCGGCATGGCGTACGGCGTTCGACACCACCTCGGACAGCAGCAACGCCGCGGTCTCGGTGATCTCGCAGTCTGCGGGGGCGACCTCATCGAGGACGCGCCGGGCCTGAGCCGCTGCGCGGGGGTGACGGGGCAGGATGGCGACAGCGCCGTTTCCGGTCATGAGTGCGCTCCAAGCAGTCACAGTCGGGGAGGTCCGTCCGCCGGACCGGTTGTCCCGCCGGTCCACTGGACTCCTTCCAGCGTGGCGGCGCGGAACGGGCCCGCAGCGTCGCTTTCTGCCGGTTTCCGGGCTGTCGTACGTCACATCGCGACGTAACTTTCGTCGTGTGACGGCCGCGGGCTCGACGTCGGCAGATTCATCCGCCGGAAGATCGCGGTCATCCGAAGGACGAACACCAGGCCCGTCGCCACCGGTGTGGCCACACCGGTGCCGACGCCCGCCCGGTCCAGCAGCAGGTAGCACACGGCGCCGGCGACCGCGGCGGTCGCGTACACCTCCTCCCGCAGCAGCAGCGGAGGGAACTGCCCGCACAGCACGTCCCGCACCACCTCGCCCGTCACGCCGGTGAGCACCGCCAGGATGATCACCGCGAGCGGGGTGACCTGCGCGTCGACGGCGGCGCGCGCCCCGATGACGGTCACGACCGCGAGCCCGAGCGCGTCGACGATCATCAGCGCCCGCTGGGGCAGCTCCCACCTGTGCAGATACGCCATGGTCGCGACGGCGACGACACCGATGACCGCCAGCAGCACCCAGTCGTGGGTCCAGTACAGCGGGTGACGGTCCGGATCAGGTCCCGCAGGGTGCCGCCCGACACGGAGGCGGCGAAGGCGAGGACGAGCCCGCCGAAGGGGTCCATCCGGGAGCGGTGCGCGGCAAGCACACCGCTGGCGGTGAACGCGGCGATGCCCACGAGGCAGAGCGCATGCAGCATGGGTTCAGTCTTGGGGACCGGCACACCGCTGCGGCGTGCCGGTCGTCGCGATTCGGCACGACGAAAGTCATACAGTGGCCGAAAGGTGCACGACATGCTCGACGTCACGTCCGACATGTACGACGTCGCTTACGGCCATGCACGACGTCGTATACGGCGTCACATACGGCGTCATGTACGACGTGCGTGAGGTGGTGAAGGCGCAGTGACCGGGTGGCGAGGCTGGTCGGTGCGGCGGCAGGACGCTCTGCTCACCGCGCTCGTCGTGGTCATCGGCGTCGCCGACACCTGGATCAAACCGTCCAACGGGCTGCTCACCGGGCAGCCGACCGCCGTCGCCGCCGTCACCTCGGGCCTGGTCGGCTCCGTGCTGTGGTGGCGCCGCCGGAGCCCCGGCGTGGTGGCCGCGGTCATCATGGTGGGCTACGTGATCACCTTCACCCCGGTGGCCCTGGCCGTGGCCATGTACACCGTCGGCGAGGCGTACCGGCGCATCCGCACCCTCGTACGGTTCGGCGTCGCGGGCTGCGCGGCGGGGGTGCTCGTGCTGTGGGCCGGTCCGCCGGACTGGGATCTGCGGGCCGCGGCCTTCACGCTCGCGTTCATCCTCGGACCGCTCGTCGTCGGCTACGCCGTCGCGATCCGCCGCGATCTCGCCATCGAGGCGCAGGCCACGATCGACGCCATGGAGCGGGAGCGGCATCTGCTGGTCGAGCGCGCCCAGGTGGGCGAACGCGCCCGTATCGCCCGCGAACTCCACGACGTGGTCGCCCACCGCGTGGGCAACATCGTGCTCACCGCCGGCGCGCTGAAGGTCGGCCCCGAGGCCCGCGGTGCCCCGGCCGTCGCACGGGCCGCCGAGCTGATCAGGGACGAGGGCCACCAGGCTCTGGAGGAACTGCGCGAGGTCCTCGGCGTCCTCACCCCCGGCCGCCGGGGCCGCCAGAACCGGCCGGCCGCAACGGCACCGCAGCCCGACGCCTCGCAGCTCGACAAGCTCGTCGAACGCTCCGCCCGTTTCGGCCGTCCGGCGACGCTGCGGATCGACGGGCACCCGGAGACGCTGCCGGCCCCTGTCCAGCGCGCCATCCACCGCATCGTCCAGGAAGGGCTCACCAACGCCGCCAAGCACGCGCCCGGGGCGTCGGTCGGCGTCGTGGTCGAGTGCCGGGTCGACGGCGTCGAGGTGCAGGTCACCAACGGCCACCCGGCCGGCGGCGACCGGTACGTGGACGCGCCACCGCTGCCACCGAGCGGCGGAAACGGCCTGATCGGCCTGGCCGAGCGCGTCGCGCTGCTCGACGGCAAGATCACGGCGGGGCCGTACGACGGTGGCTACCGGATCGACGCCTTCATCCCGCACAGGCCCGCCGCACCGTGAGCACCGGCCTGAGGGCCGAGTCCGAGCACCGCCGTACGGACCGGCTCCCGGCACCGGCCCCGCAGGACCGACTCGGGGCACCACGCCGAGGCCGGACTTCGAGCACCGGCGTGCGGATCGACTCCGAGCCTGGACCGCGGACGGCGAACGTCAGCCCCGGACGCCCTGAGCGGGCGTCAGCGCTCCAGGCGCGCCCGGTAGGCCAGCCGGGCGGCCTGCACCCGGTTGTCGGCGCCGATCTTCGCCAGCAGCCGGCTGACCTGGCCCTTGACCGTCCCCTCGCTGATGTGGAGTGCGGCGCCGATATCGGCGTTGGACAGGCCCCTGGCGATCAGCCTCAGCACCTCGAGATCCCGCTCCGACAGTGCCTCCAGGGACTGCTTCTCCGCCGCCGTGAGCTGCGACGCCTGCCCGGCCAGCGTGTCCAGGAGCCGCCCGGTCACCGCCGGGTCCAGGGCCGCCTTGCCCTCGGCCACCTGACGCACGGCGCGCAGCAGTTCCTCCGGAGGCGTGTCCTTGAGGAGGAAGCCGCTGGCGCCGGCCCGTACGGCCTCGTCGACGTACTCGTCCGCACTGAACGTCGTCAGGATCAGCACCCGGGGCGGCCGCGGCAGCTCCCTCATCTCGCGCGTCGCGGCCAGCCCGTCCATGCCCGGCATCCGGATGTCGAGCAGGGTGACGTCCGGGCTGAACTGGCGGGCGGCATCCACGGCACTCCGGCCGTCCCAGGCCTCGGCCACGACATGCATGTCGTCAGTCGACTCGATGATGTCGCTCAGCCCGCGGCGCACGATCTCGCTGTCGTCGACGACAAGGACATGGATCATGGTCCCATCATGCGGCAGGTCGCACCGCGACGCGCCGTCGCCGGAGGCGCCGTGGGCCCGGGCGCACGAGCGATCCGATCGCTTGCGCAGAGTCAGCATCAGGCGGAGTCTGGACCTGATGAAGCAGGCCGGTGAGGGCGTCATGAGCTACGCAAGGAAGGCGACCGGGGACGCCGACTTCCGTGGCCCGCTCGACGTGACGAAGGCGGCCACCTTCGTGGTCGACGGCCAGGACATCGTGGTCGGCTGGAGTCCCGCCGCGCAGGAGCTCCTCGGCTACCGGCCGGCCGAGATCATCGGACGGCCTCTCGGCACATTTCTGCTGTCCACGGACGGATCCACGGACGGATCCACGGACGGATCCACGGCCGAATCCCCAACTGGATCCCCAGCCGCGTCCGCACCCGCGTCCGCACCCGCATCCACGCCCGCACCCGCATCCACGCCCGCACCCGCATCCACGCCCGGACCCGCGCCGGCCGACCAGCCCGCCGGCGAGCCGGTCCTGCCCTGGCCGCCCGAGCGTGACGTGCAGATCGCCGTCCACCGCGACGGTCACCGTCTGCCACTCGTCACCGTGGCCTGTCA
Organism: Streptomyces sp. NPDC002133; assembly: GCF_040296405.1. Taxonomy (NCBI): domain Bacteria; kingdom Bacillati; phylum Actinomycetota; class Actinomycetes; order Kitasatosporales; family Streptomycetaceae; genus Streptomyces; species Streptomyces sp. NPDC002133. The sequence goes on from NZ_JBEOXF010000027.1 coordinate 86,591, forward strand.
CCTGTCCGGAACCGGGCCGGCACAGCGGGTCCTCATGGCGGCCGAGCGCGAACGGCTGAGGGACTGGGAGTCCCGGCTGGCCATGCTGGACGGGCTGGCGGTCCAGTCACCTCTGGGTTTCGCCATATACGACACCGACTTCCGTCTCGTCTGGTGCAACGCCGCCTCCGAGGTCGAGCTCGGGCTGCCGCTCGTGAAACTCCGGGGCAGGCTGGCCGACGAGCTGTACCCCAGAGGCAGGTTCGTGACACCGGGCTACCCGGAAACGCTGCATGCGGTCATGCGCCAGGTGCTGGAGACCGGGGAGCCGATCATCGATCTGCACTTCCGCGGACAGCAGCCCAGCGACCCCGGCAAGGAACACCTGTGGTCCTGTTCGTACTACCGGTTGCAGGGCCCGGACGGCCATGTGTTCGGCGTGTGCGAGGACGCGTTCGACATCTCCGACCGCTACGAGACGCAGCGCCAGCTCAATCTGCTGGTCGAGGCCGGCCGTCGCGTCGGCACCACGCTGGACGTGATCGCCACCACGGACGAGCTGGCCGCCGTGGCGGTGCCCGAGTTCGCCGACCTGGTCGAGGTGGACCTCGCTCCGGCCGTGCTGGAGGGCGAGGTGCCGGGCGTCGCGGGCCCGGCGGGCACCGAGCTGGTCCGCGCGTCCTCCCGCTCGGCCGCACCGGAGGGTTCCGCGGGCTCCGCGAACTCCGCGCGGGCACCGGGCCGTCCGCCGCATCCGGTGGAGTACGAGAACGGCTCGCCCCAGCACCGCAGCCTCGCCTCGGGCGGGCTCGTGCTCGAGGACGACACACTCGTCGTGCCGCTGCGCGCCGGCGGCAGTTCCCTCGGCCTTGTCACCTTCGTACGCCGCAGCGGGTCGGGGATCTTCGACAGCGGTGCCGTCGCGGTGGCGGACGAACTGGCCGCCCGGGCCGCGGTGTCCATCGACAACGCCCGCCGCTACACGCGCGAACGTGCTGCGGCGCTCGCTCTTCAGCGGCAGCTCCTTCCCCAGTACCTGCCGCCGAACTCGGCGGTCGAGGTGGCTCATCGCTATCTGCCCACGGATGATCTGAGTGGCGTCGGCGGCGACTGGTTCGACGTCATCCCACTGTCCGGAACGCGCGTCGGACTCGTGGTCGGGGACGTGGTGGGCCACGGGCTCCACGCGGCGGCCACCATGGGACGGCTGCGTACGACGGTGCGTGCGCTCGCGCCGATGGACATCCCGCCCGACGAACTCCTCAAGCGGCTCGACGATCTCGTGGGGCAGACGGCGGAGGCCGGTGCGGACCCCCTCGAAGCCGCCGCCGACGACGATGTCGCAGCCGGGGCCACCTGCCTCTACGCGGTCTACGACCCCGTGTCGCGGTCCTGCACCATGGCCCGCGCGGGCCATCTGCCCCCCGCGATCGTGGAGCCCGGCGGGCATGTCAGCTTCCCGGATCTGCCGGCCGGCCCGCCGCTGGGACTCGGGGGACTGCCTTTCGAGTCCCTCGAGGTCCAACTGCCCGTGGGCAGTCTGCTGGCCCTCTTCACGGACGGCCTCGTCGAGTTGCGCGACCGGGACATCGACAAGGGGCTGGAGACCCTGGGGAAGGTCCTCAGCGAGAACTCGAGTTCCCTGGAGGAGCTCTGCGACCGTGTCATCTCCGAACTCCTTCCCGGCAGCACCACCACCGACGACACGGCGCTCCTGCTGGTCCGTACCCGCGAACTCGACAGCCGCAGGGTCGCCGCCTGGACCCTGCGCGCGGAGCCGGTCGCCGCCGGCCACGCGCGGGAGCTGGTGGCCGGCCGGCTGACCGACTGGGGCCTGGAGGAGCTCGTGTTCTCCACCGAGCTGATCGTCAGCGAGCTGGTCACGAACGCCGTCAGGTACGCCGAGGGCCCGCTGCACGTGCGACTCATCCGCGACTGCACCCTCGTGTGCGAGGTCGCGGACGCGGGCCACACCGCCCCCCACCTGCGCCACAGCGCGGACGACGACGAAGGCGGACGCGGGCTGTTCATCGTGGCCCAGCTCGTCCTGCGGTGGGGGACGCGGTACAGCCGCGACGGCAAGTCCATCTGGACGGAACAGGCCCTGCCCTCCGGCTGACGGCCGTCCTCACGGATCAGATGTCGCGGAACTCACGGGGTGGGTTTCTGAGCTCTGCCATTGTCAACGACGGCCCCTCCCACCTGCGGCGGGGCTGTCGTTGACTGTCGTCCGTGGTCAGCCTTCCGCTACGTTCAACGGCCCCACGACGGCCCCGGCTGACCGGGCAGCGCAGTAGGCAGGCGCTTCGAAGGCGCCTGGTGTGATCGTCGGCGCATCCCTCCTGACCTGGTGCTCCACGGACGCCGAGCGCGATAGATCGGCGCCTTCGACACATATTCGACAGGGGGGCGCCAACGTCCACTGGCTACGGCCGCTCCTGCCGGGTATCTGGCTGAGCATGATTGCTCTGATCTATACCTCGCACAGCGCAGCAACCACGGTGTGGGCCTTCGTGGGAGCCATTCTCATCGTGCTGGCGGTGGGTTGGCACATCCGGATGAATCTCACCTGAGGCGCGATCCAGATCTTTCGGAGTTCGGCGGCCTGGGGATGTCGAGAACGTGCCACCGGCTCCGTCCCAGGGACATCAGCGGCCCACCACCGGCCGCACGAGGAAGAAGGAGAACCCAGCATGGCGATTCAGCGGATGGACAACGTCGGTATCGTCGTCGAAGACATGGATGCCGCCATCGCGTTCTTCGTGGAACTCGGTATGGAGCTGGAGGGCAGGGCGGAGGTCGAGGGCCTCTTCGCCGACCAGTGCACCGGACTCGACGGCGTCCGCTGTGACATCGCGATGGTCCGGACCCCGGACGGTCACAGCCGGCTCGAGCTGGCGAAGTACCGCAGCCCCGCGGTGATCAGCGCCGGGCCGCGCAACCGGCCGCACAACATTCTGGGCACGCACCGCGTCATGTTCGCCGTCGACGACATCGAGGACACCGTTGCCCGTCTGCGCCCTCACGGCGCCGAACTCGTCGGCGAGATCGCCCGGTTCGAGGACAGCTATCTGCTCTGCTACATCCGCGGCCCGGAGGGCATCATCGTCGGACTGGCCGAGCAACTGCGCTGACGAAGGAGCCCCGCACCATGATCGGTGCGGGGCTGTCCCTTGTGCTCCAGGCAGGATTCGAACCTGCGACACCCGCTTCAGGAGTTCGATCCGAGCGCGGCCCGGCAGCGCCCCTGCTCGATCGACGGGTACGTGCTGAGACGTGCATGGGTACCTACGTCCGATGCCGTTGATGTCACCTGTGGATGTCAGCCCGACCAAAATCATCTTGGTGTCGGCGCAGGATCGAAGCCCTTCCGGGATCAAATCCCGTCATACAGGCTGGTCATCGACTGATCGCGCGGTACCGTGATAGGTCGGTCATCGTGCGTAAGGAGGAGGGGGACGGTGCCGCAGCCCAACAACCGCAGTAAGGCCATCCGCCCGGCCGCATACACGGCACTAGTCGAGGCGCTGACCACGATCTACTGGAACAAAGGACCTTTTGAGCTCTACGTCCGAGCAATGCTGAAGGACCACAGTGAGCTCCTGGCACAGCTGAGCTTCCCGTCGTCCACCAAGCGGGAAGTGTCCGGCCAGTTGGTTAACCTGCTGCAAGCCAATGAGGCCCGGTACCTCGACCTGACGGTCGCACTCATGCTCGACATCGCCGACATGGAGACCTTCCCTAACCTGACTTCCCAGCAGGATGGGGAAGAGAAAGTAGCCAAAGCGACTGCGGCTGTAGCGGAGTTGAGGCGTTGGACTGCCAAGCAGCGTGAGGTCATCGCGGAGCATGAGGCACACGCGGTTGCCATCGCGGAGAGCGCCAAACAGGCCCAGGACGACCGAGCGTTTGCCCAGGCCCATGAGGAGCTGAATCAACGGTTCATCGTGATGCACTCGGCTGCCAACCCGCAGCAGCGGGGGAGAGACTTCGAGGGCTTCATCAATGAGCTGTTCGCCCTGTACGACCTGGAACCGCGGGCGGCATACAGCTTGGACCACGAGCAGATCGATGGTGCGTTCTCATTCGACACTGACCACTACGTCCTCGAAGCCAAGTGGTGGAAAGAGGCCATCGGTCGCCGGGAGCTGGACGTCTTCAAGAGCAACATCGAGCGCAAGGGCAAGAACACCCTCGGCCTATACATCAGCATGAGCAACTTCACCTCGGACGCCCTGGCGGTCTACAGCCTCAGCACGCCGTTCATCACGATGGATGGGGGCGACTTTATGGCTGTGCTCGACCAACGCATCCGCCTGGACGAGTTGATGCGCCGCAAGAAGCGGCACGCGAGCGAGACAGGGCACTGCTTCCTGCCCGTCTCCAAGATCTTCTCTGAGTCGGACTGAGCACTCTGCACCTGGCCGGGTCGGACGGCATCAAGAGCAGGCGGCAGCACTGTCCGCCATCCGCTTGTTGTCCGTTCGCCGGCCAGCACAGTCATTGCTCCAGACCAGCCCCCCGGGGCTTGTCTGTGCCACGGCCGACGACGGTCAGCCACGACGGTGAGGGCGCCAACCGATCATGAACGCGTATGCCTCGTCGGACTCAGCCACGCTTTTGGGCTGCCTCCTAGAGAGGCCCACGACGGCCAGCACGTGGCCACGACGCCTGCGCCCTCGGCTGTGATCTTGGGGCCCGGCGGAAGTGGAAGACGTATACCTCCGAAGTCACCCAACACCGTCTCCCGTTTTTCATTTGGGGTGACCCTGTGCAGGTGCCAGCCTCAGCTTGGCCGATGTCCTGCGGGACCGAAGATCCGATCCACTACTGCGAGTGCGGCTTCCCGCCGTTCCGCCTTCCTGGACCAGACCGCTGGCCCGAGGACGAGCAGAAGGAGCAGACCGACAACACCAAGCACTGCCAGAAGAGCGCTTGGGCTGCCAGTTGCTGCCGAAATGACTCCAGCGGTGATTCCTCCTCCCACTGCGCCTCCCATAGCGGGGGCGAGGGCGGTGGGGCCCGCAGGCGCTGTTCCTTCGGTCGGCCTGTTGACTGGTGTCTGGCTGGCCGTACGCTCGTAGGCGTTGATGGTGATCTCCTGTCTGATGTTCATTATCAATGTGTGTCGGTGGCTCTCTGGTGACGCAGGGAGCTACCCCCGTCTTCCTGCGCTAATCAGGGCGAATGCTGCGGATTATCGCCTTCCCTTTTCCACTTGAGGGGCCCATTGGGGAGGTTTGAGTCAACCCGTTACGAATGTTCCGGTTGAATGGATCTTCTAGTCTGTAGTAAATGCGCCTCCCGAAGCCGTGCATCTCTTTGAGGCTGGAAGTCGTCTCCTCTCGTGCCACGGCGATGATTCCCTCGGCCTCCAACTTGGCTCGCCCCCGTGTCACGGTTGCTTCGGAAATCCCGTACCACTCTGACGTCCAGCGGTCTGGCAAGGTAAATTCGGGTTTGCGCAGACTCATTGCAATGAACAGGACTGCCTTTGCGGGAAGCGTAAGACGGTTATGCCAGTTTGAATCCCAGTATCCATATGGAAGTTTGAAATAGACCTCGCCAAGGAATCCATCCTTTTCGGCCAGGGGTCGCGTGTAGGGCTTTCCGGTGCCATCTTCTCTTAGTTTTTTGACATTCGCCTGCCGTCCGCTCTGGCTCCGCGTGATCAACTTATGGCTTTCGAGTTGACGCCAGAGGCGAGAAATTTGCGCGGAAGCGCTTCGCTCGTCGTACGAGCCGTTGATGGCTCGGGCCCACGTCGTGGACCAATGAGAGGTGCTGAAGTCTTCCTTTACGGTGACGGCGTACACGAGTAGAAGAAGATCCAATGCCTTCTCTTGCCTGCTCGCCACGAGCTGAGCCATTGGTCCTGGCTTGCTGCGCGCCGCTCCATTTTCCGACCGTAGTGGCCGTTGCACGAAGGACCGTCGGATGGGTACCGCTTTCCCGAGCCTTCGGGAGGATCGAAGCAGTTCCGCGATGGTGTCTTCATGGCTGAGCCTGGGTTCGGTTCGCACGCCCCCAATGTTGGACTGCCTTGTCGGATCTCTGGTAGCTGAGTGCACGGAATGGGGCGCGACGGCGATGCGCGGTACAGCGAGTGCCGTAGGACAACTAAGTATCACTTCACATGTATCACCCCTAGCTATGACGTCCTCTACGCGGGTCAACCACGCTGCATGCTGGGGCGATAGTTTTCGATCTTTAACGGCAAGACGGGCCTTCGCTGGCGGTTCGACAGCCGACAGTTGTGTACCTCATCGAGCGTGGATGCACGGGTGGGACGGCGCTCCACAGCGCGCCGCAGGTCGGTCGAGCAGCCTCGGCGCGTGATCATGATCCGTGAGCTTTGGAGCTGCCCGACCCAGGCAACAGAAGGTGCGTCCGCGTTCATCGTTGAGGGGGTGCGGCTGGCCAGTCCTCCACAGGCCGACAGACTGGAGGTGAAGGAGAAGAAGGCCGGTCTGGAAGTCTCCGCGCGCGTCGGTTCAGTGCGGCGCGTGCTCGCCCGACGGCGCCGGCGGGCTGTGGAAGTGTGCGAAACCTGGCGGCTGACGCCTACGTCCTGTCACCGGCCCCCGGCGACCTGAAGCTGCGGCGACGTGAGCGGTACCGGCAGGCGACTTCCTCCCGGGGTGCGTTGACGTGCGTCACGACGTCGGCCCGAGCGCAGCGACGAGCCCCCTGCCCGCGGAACAATCGCAGGCAGGGGGGCGCAGTGAGAGCGAGTGGGCGATATTTCTTCTTGCCCTGGGTCTTGCGAGCGATCTCGGGCACTATTGACCTGTAACCGTGCTGCCGTCCTTGGTCGTTGTTGGCCGTCCTTGAGTGGCCTCGGACGGCCCAGAGACGGCCCCGGGCTATCGCGCTCTGCTGGCCGCGTCCTCAGCGCGTAGTGCGGCAGCACGCGCGAACCTGCGGTCGCGCCACCAGAACCAAGGTCGGCAAGGGAAGCGCCCCTTCAGAGGGCACGTCGCCCTGCTGGCTCTGGGTCCGCAATATGGGAATGCGGCGGTGGCCTCCGACAGATGACGATGGGCGGACAGCCGAGACGGGAGGGAAAGCCATGCGATACAGACCGGGCACCGGGGAGTACCTGAACGAACTCGCCCAGGACCTGCGCCCGCTCGACGAGGGGATCGCATGGTTCGCGTCCCTCTCCGAGGACGAACAGACCGGGACGCTGGGCCTGCTAGCGGTGTTCTGCTTCCAGGCTCATCCCACCGCAGAGGAAGCCCTGGAGAGCATCCGGCGTTCCGGCCTTCGGCCGACCCACACTCCTGCGGTCATGCTCGTTCGAGGACAGATCGAGGACCAGGTGGGGAGAATCGCCGGGCTGACCCCGCAGCACGAGCGAATGAAGGCCTTCCGTCTGCTGATCGCCCTGCTGGCCGTCGCGGACGGCAGACGCAGGGCACGATGCCGTGTCCACAGCTGCAGCCACCCCTGGCATCACCTGACCGCCAGCCAGGAGACGGCCCCGTGACGGCGCTCGCTCACGGGGCGACACCCGCTTTAGGAGTTCGATCAGCGCTCGCTTTGGCCCCGGAGTCCTGCGGTGGCGGAGTGCACGGCGGGGCGTGCAAGTGCGTTGTTGTTCGGCGTCGTTGAAGTCACCTGTGGATGTCAGCTTGGGCTGGCGCTTCTTGCGTATCTTGCGCTTCGTCTGGACGGCTCGCCTGCCTGCCGAGCTGACGGCAAGGCGCGGTACGTGCTCCGGGAAGCGGTCGAGACCGCTTCAGTGTGCAGACGTTGCCGTCGGGGATTGCCGTCACCGCAGCTTGCAGAGGGCTTGCGGGCCGGCAGGAGGTCAGCTCCAAGTGGTGCCGTCTCACTGGAGGTTGGGTAGTGCGCGCTCGTGACGCTCTGCGCAAAGAGCTCCGGTGGATCTGTACGCGGGGCGATGCTCCATGATGTCAGGGCCACCATGCCCCGCCCATCTGGTCCGGCGCGCTCAGGTAATGCTTTCCGAGTGCCCGTCGGGGAAGGTGCACGTGGGGCCGCGGTAGGGGCCGCCCTGGTTGACCGTTCCGCCCTGGGCCGTGCACTCTTCGGCCGAGATCGCTGGATACGTCGCTGCCTGAGCGGTGGCGGCGCCGACGGCACTCACGCCGGCCAGGGTTGCTGTGGCGAGGGCGAGGCCTAGGAGTCGTCGTATACGCATGACATTCTCCTCTCTAGTCTTCCTGGTTCGGCGCTTCGGGATGACCGCGCTTATGTCAGGGGCGCCCTATTACTCAGAATGGGTGACGGTGAGCGGACCCGCGAGTCGTGGCAGGCAGACGCCGCAACCCCTCCGACGCTGGACGGGGCGAAGACAGAGGTACCGGCTGGCTGCGCCACGCTGCTGACGGCGGCCGGTGTCGCGCCGAGGGTCATCATGGAGACCCTCGGACACAGTCAGATCAGCATCACGATGGACCTCTATACGCACGTCGTCCACGACACCCAGCGGGAGGCGATCAGCCACATGGACCGTCTGCTCGCACCGCGGCCAGGTCGACCAGAGCACCATGCCCCGACCCGCAGGGCCCATTCTGGGGATCCGGCGAAGGCAGCTCCGTAGGTCGGCGTAGCGGCTTTGGGCTGGAGTCTCAATGACGAAGTCAAGCCGCTTGCGTGACCGGTGGGGCGGCGGTGAAGACCCGTCCGTCACGCAGCAGCGCCCA
>NZ_JBEOXF010000028.1:0-92582 GCF_040296405.1 Streptomyces sp. NPDC002133
CCCTTCGGCGTTGTGCGCGACGCACACGTGGCGGCGCCGGGGAACGCGCGGCGGGCGGAACGCGGCACAGGCACAAGCACAAGCACAAGCACAAGACGGCGCGCCGCCTCGCGCACGGGGTGCCCGGCTGTGGCGCGGGCGGCCCGAGGACGCCGCCTGGGTGCGGCCCGCGCTGCTTGCGCTGCTGCTGCTCACCGGGGTGCTGTACCTGTACAACCTCAGTGCGTCCGGCTACGCCAACTCCTTCTACTCCGCCGCCGTTCAGGCAGGCGGCGAGAGCTGGAAGGCCTTCTTCTTCGGGTCGTCCGACGCCGGGAACTCCATCACGGTCGACAAGCCGCCCGCCGCGCTGTGGCCGATGGCGTTGTCCGTGCGGCTGTTCGGGCTCGGGTCGTGGCAGATCCTCGTACCCGAGGTACTGATGGGCGCCGCGACCGTCGGCGTCGTGTACGCGGCCGTGCGCAGGAGGTTCAGCGCGGCCGCCGGGCTGATCGCGGGGGCGGTGCTGGCGCTCACACCGGTCGCGGCTCTGATGTTCCGGTTCAACAACCCGGACGCACTGCTCGCGCTGCTGATGCCCGTGACCGTCTACTGCGTGCTCCGCGCCCTCGAAGGCGCCCGGACGACGTGGCTGGTCTGGGCGGGCGTCGCGGTCGGGTTCGCGTTTCTGACGAAGACCCTGCAGGCGTTTCTGATCCTGCCGCCGCTCGCGCTGGTGTACCTGGTGTGCGCGCCGACGACCGTACGCCGACGACTCGGCCAACTCGCGGTGACAGGAGTGGCGTTGCTCGTGTCCGGCGGCTGGTGGGTGGCCGTCGTCGAGCTGTGGCCGACGTCCTCACGCCCGTACATCGGCGGCTCGCAGACCAACAGCTTCCTGGAGCTCACCTTCGGCTACAACGGTCTCGGCCGGATCAGCGGCAACGAGACGGGGAGTGTCGGAGGCGGTGGTCGGCAGGGCGGCGGCTGGGGCGAGACCGGCATCGGACGGATGTTCAACGAGACCATCGGCGGCCAGATCTCGTGGCTGCTGCCCGCCGCGCTGATCCTGCTGGTCGCGGGGATCCTCGTCACCTGGCGGGGCAGGAGGGCGGACACGGCCCGGGCGGCGTTCCTGGTGTGGGGCGGTTCGCTGCTGAGCACCCTTGCGGTGTTCAGCTTCATGGCGGGGATCTTCCACGAGTACTACACGGTCGCACTCGCCCCCTACATCGCCGCGCTCGTCGGCATGGGCGCGACGGTGCTGTGGGAGGAGCGGGCGCACGTCGCCGCCCGTACCGCGCTGGCCGGCACGGTGGCGGTGACGGCGGTCTGGGCCTACGTACTGCTCGGCCGCACCGAGGACTTCGTGGCCTGGCTGGGCACGGCGGTGCTGGTCGGTGGCCTCGTGGCGGCGGCCGGGCTGCTGTTCGCGGGGCGGTTCGGGCGGCGGCTCGGCCTCGCCGCGGCGGGCCTCGGGCTGGCGGCGGCCCTCGCCGGGCCGGTCGCGTACACCCTGTCCACGGTGAACACCGGGCATCAGGGCTCGATCGTGACGGCGGGCCCGGCGGGCACGCGGGGCGGTCCGGGCGGCGGTGACGGTGGCCGTGGAGGTGGTGGCGCGGGGACGATGCCGCCGGGCGCGGCGGGTCGGATGCCCGGTGGCGGCCAGGGCCAGGCGGGCCAGGGTCGGGGGCAGGGACAGCAGCCGGGCCAGGGCCGGATGCCCGGCCAGGCCGCGCAGGGCGAACGGCCCGGCGGCGCGGGAGGGGGCGGCGGCCTGGGCGGCCTCCTCAACGGCGCGAACGTCAGCTCCGCCGTCGCGGCCGAGCTCGAGCGGAACGCCGCCGACTACACGTGGGTCGCCGCCGCCGTCGGCTCCCAGAACGCCGCCGGCTACCAGCTGGCCACCGAACGGCCGGTCATGGCGATCGGCGGCTTCAACGGCAGTGACCCGTCCCCGACCCTCGCGCAGTTCAAGCAGTACGTCGCCGCGGGGAAGATCCACTACTTCGTCGGAAGCGGTGGCGCGGGCAGCGGCCAGGGCGGCGGGCCCGGAGGGAACAGCGAGATCTCCACCTGGGTCGAGGAGAACTTCACGCAGGTCACGGTGGGCGGCACCACCCTCTACGACCTGACCGCCGAGAAATGGTCCTCTACGACGTAGGAGAACTCCTTGTGCGGTGTACGAGAACGCGTCCCGTACACCGCACAAGGAGTCGGCGTGACCACCACGTCCACGGACAGCCAACTCACGGAAGAGCAGCCCACCGGCCCCACCGGCAGTCACCCCCAGCGCCGGCTCATCCTCGGCGTCATCTGCCTGGCCCAGCTCACGGTGCTGCTCGACAACACCGTCCTCAGCGTCGCCATCCCCTCCCTCACCACGGAACTCGACGCCTCCACCGCCGACATCCAGTGGATGATCAACGCCTACTCGCTGGTCCGGTCGGGCCTGCTGCTCACCGCGGGCAGCGCCGCCGACCGCTACAGCCGCAAGAAGATGCTCACCGCGGGCCTCGCACTCCTCGGGATCGGCTCGCTGACGCACCGCAGGTCGCGGCATAGCATCGGGACCGGGCGGACCGCCCCCGCACGACCGAGGAGGGTACGTCATGGTGTCGGCAGCCGACCGCACGAAGCGCTCGGTGGTGACGAGCGTGTGGCTGGAGGGCAAGGCTTCCCGGGGCCGCAAGGCCGAACAGCCGTCCGGACTCGACCGGGACAAGATCACTGCGGTGACGGTACGGCTGCTCGACGCGGAGGGGCTGGCGAAGTTCTCGATGCGGCGGCTCGCCGCGGAGATGGGCGTGACCGCGATGTCCGTCTACTGGTACGTCGACACCAAGGACGACCTGCTGGAACTGGCACTCGACTCGGTCTTCGGCGAGATGCGGCTGCCCGACCGGGGGCAGGAGCGCGCGGAGTGGCGCGACCAGCTCCGCGAACTCGCAGCCGCCTACCGGGCGTTGCTGATCTCCCACCCCTGGGTGTCTTCGCTCATCGGCACGTATCTGAACATCGGACCGCACTCGCTGGCCTTCTCGGGGACCGTGCAGAGGATCATCCGCAACACCGGGCTCCCGCTGAACTGGCAGGCGGCGGGAATGTCCGCCGTCTTCCAGTTCGTCTACGGCTACGGCACGGTCGAGGGACAGTTCAGGAAGCGGTGTTCCGACGCCGGGATGACGATGGACGCCTTCTACGCGGACGCCATGGGGGCGACCCGAACGATGCCGGAGGTCGAGGAGCTGTTCCAGGAGGCTGAGCAGCTTATGGAGGCGCGAGGCGGGGACACGGTCGAGGAGATGCTCGACCGCGACTTCGACCACGGTCTGGAGCTGCTGATCGCCGGCATCGAGACGATGGTGGCCCGGGCGTAGGAAGTGCCTGCGCGGGCCGGCTCAGCCCTACGGAGCAAGCCGTGCCGGGAAGCCGCCCTTCGCCACGGGGCCCCATCGCACAGGCGTGATCCGGATGATGGACTTGCCCTGCTTGACCATCGCCTCGCGGTACTCCGCCCAGTCCGGGTGCTCCCCCGCGATGTTGCGGTAGTACTCGACGAGCGGTTCCACCGAGTCCGGTGTGTCGATGACCTCCGCCGTGCCGTCGACCTGGACCCAGGGCCCGTCCCAGTCGTCGCTCAGCACGATGATGCTCACCCGCTCGTCGCGCTTCGCGTTCCGCGTCTTCGCCCGTTCGGGGTAGGTCGAGACGACGATCCGGCCCGAGTCGTCGACGCCGCAGGTCAGCGGGGAGCCCTGCGGGGAGCCGTCGGCGCGGCGCGTGAGCAGGATCGCGCGGTGGCGGGGCCGGACGAACTCCAGCAACTGCTCCAGGTCGACAGATGTGTTGCTCGCGATGTTCGGTGCCATACCCGCACCCTAGGGCAGCGGCTCGCCCCGGACCGCCTGGACGTCCAGCTCCACCTTCAGTGTCGTGCCGATGGCCGTGACCCCCGCCCGCACCACCTGGTTGTACGTCATCGCGAAGTCCTCGCGGTGCAGTTCCGCCGTCGCGCGGAAGGCCGCCCGCACCCCTCCCCACGGGTCTCCGCCCGTCCCCAGATACGTCAGCGACAGGTCGACGTCCCGCTCGACACCACGCATCGAGAGCGAGCCGTGCACCGTCCAGCGGTCCGGACCGGCCGCCGTCAGACCGTGGCCGCGGTACGTGATCCGCGGGAAGCGCTCCACGTCCAGGAAGTCCGGTGACCTGAGGTGCTTGTCCCGCAGGCCGTTGCCGGTGTCGATGGACACGGCCTCGATCACCGCGTCCACGCGCGAGCGGGACACGTCCTCCGCGACCTCGATCCGGCCGGCGAAGTCCGTGAACCGGCCGTGCACGCTGGAGATCCCCAGATGCCGGGCGACCGCGCCGACCGACGAGTGCGCCGGGTCCAGCGACCAGATGCCCGGCGTCGGCAGCTCGGCCCCGCCCACGCGGTCGAGCACCACGGTGCCGACGTCGGCCCGGCCGCTCGCGGTGACGAGCGCGGTCGAGGCGTGCGGAGCGTGTCCGACGGCCGTCACGATCGCCGTGTACGGGCCGGGGGGCAGCGTGGTGTCGGCGCGCACGGCGCCGTCCGGGTCCGCCTCCGCCCGCAGCACCTGCGAGCCCGCACCGTCGGTCAGCGTCACGACCGCGTGCCGTACGGCCCAGCCGTCCCGGGTCCGTACCTGTGCGCGAAGCCCCATGTCTCTCCTTGGGTGGGTTGCCGGGGCGGCGGGCCGTCCCTGCCCGCCGCCCCGGCCCCGGGCGCGCCTCCGCTGGAAGCGGCGCCCGGGGGGTCTGGTCACTCGCCGGGGTGGGCGAGTTCGATGTCGTGGCCGTCGATCCCGCGTCCGGCCACGGTGAGCGCGTCCGCCACCGGCGGGTAGCCGGTCGCGATGACCGTGTACGCGCCCGCGTCCAGGTCGGCGAAGGCGTACGCCCCGTCCTCGCCGGTCGTCGCGTTCGCGACGACGTTGCCCGCGGCGTCGATCAGCGTCACCCGCGCGTCGGCCAGCGGCCTCCGCGCGGACCCGGCCCGTACGGTGCCCTGGACCACCGCACCCGCTTGCAGGGCGGCCTCGATCCGGGTCACGCCCTGGCCGCCGATCTCCACGGGGAGCGCCAGGGGCCGGAAACCCGCCGCGTTCACAGCGACGGTCACCGCGCCCGGGACCAGTTCGGCGAAGGCGAAGCCGCCGTCCGGCGCGGACTTGCCGTTGGCCAGGACGTCGCCGCGTACATCGGTGACGACGACCATGGCGCCCTCCACCGGGGCACGGTCGTCGGCGGCGATCACGACGCCCGCCAGCCCGCTCGTGGCGGCGAGCGCGATGTCGTACACCAGCGGCCCGTCCCCGACGACCACGGTGGATGCCTGCGGCTGGAAGCCGTCGGCGGAGGCGATCAGGACGTACGAGCCGGCTTCAGGCGCGTCCAGCGCGTACGAGCCGTCCTCCTGCGCCACGGACCGGCCCAACTGCCGTCCGCCCAGCGAGATCAGGGTGACCGCGGCCTGCCCGACGGGGAGGCCCTCCGCACCGCGCACGACGCCGCGCACGGCGGTGGCCGGGGGGTTCGTGGTGACTGCGGGGGCCGCGGCCACCGCGGCCGCAGACTCGTCCGCCGCAGCCGTGACACCGCTCTTCAGCGCCACCTCCTTGATGAACAGCGTCACCAGGAACGCCAGCAGGGCGAACGGCGCCGCGTAGAGGAAGACATCGGCGACACCGTGCCCGTACGCGCTCTCCACGACGGTACGGACCGGGGCGGGCAGGGTGTCCAGGTCGGGGATGCCTCCGCCGCCCGTGCCGCCGTGTCCCAGCGCCGCACCGCGCGGACCGAGTGCGGCGAAACCCTCCTCGACGTAGCGGGTGACGCGGGTGGCGAGCACGGCGCCGAGCGCCGAGACGCCGATCGCTCCGCCCAGGGACCGGAAGAAGGTGACGACCGACGAGGCCGCGCCGAGGTCCTGCGGGGCCACCTGGTTCTGGGTGGCCAGCACCAGGTTCTGCATCATCATGCCGATGCCGAGGCCCATGACGGCCATGAAGACCGCGATGCGCCAGTACTCGGTGTCGTAGCGGATCATGCCCAGCAGCCCGAGGCCACCGGTCACCAGCACACCGCCGCTGACCAGCCACGCCTTCCACCTGCCGGTCTTGGTGATGATCAGGCCGCTGACGGTCGAAGAGACGAACAGGCCCGCGATCATCGGGATGGTCAGGACGCCCGACCTCGTCGGCGACTCACCGCGCGCCAGTTGGAAGTACTGGCTGAAGAAGACCGTGGCGGCGAACATCGCGACACCGACGAAGAGAGACGCGAGCGAGGCGAGCGTGATGGTGCGGTTGCGGAAAAGCCGCAGCGGGATGATCGGCTCGCTCGCCCTGGACTCGACGATCAGGAAGATCGCGCCGAGGACGACCGCGCCGCCGGTCAGGGCGTACGTCTGCCACGACATCCAGTCGTACTTGTCGCCGGCGAAGGTCACCCAGATCAGCAGCAGCGAGACGGCGGCGCTGATGAAGAGCGCACCCGCCCAGTCGACCTTCACCTGCCGTTTCACGACCGGGAGCTTCAGGGTCCTCTGGAGCACGATGAGCGCGAGGAGCGCGAACGGTACGCCGACGTAGAAGCACCAGCGCCAGCCCAGCCATTCGGTGTCGGTGATGACCCCGCCGATCAGCGGACCGCCGACTGTTGCGACGGCGAACGTCGCGCCGAGGTAGCCGCTGTAGCGGCCGCGCTCCCGCGGCGCGATCATCGCGGCCATGATGACCTGGGCGAGGGCGGTGAGACCGCCGACGCCGATGCCCTGGACGATGCGGCAGGCGATCAGCATGCCGGTGTTCTGGGAGAGGCCGGCGACGACCGAGCCCGCCATATAGATGAGCAGGGCTATCTGGACGAGCGACTTCTTGGAGAACAGGTCGGCGAGCTTCCCCCACAGCGGGGTGGTCGCGGTCATCGACAGCAGGGCCGCCGTGACCACCCAGGTGTAGGCGGACTGGCCACCGTCGAGGTCGGTGATGATCTCCGGCAGGGCGTTGGAGACGATCGTCGAGGACAGGATGGCGACGAACATGCCGAGCAGCAGCCCGGACAGTGCCTCCATGATCTGCCGGTGTGTCATCGGGGCGCCGTTGTCGTCACGCGTCCTGGCGTGGCCGCCCCGCACACCGGTCGGTGTGGTCGTAGCCATGTACTTCCTTGTCTGTTACGTGTGCGTGTGGGCGGTCCGGCAGTCCCCGAAGGAGGTGCGGAGGCGGGCCAGCAGCGCATTCAGCCGTCCGACATCGTCGTCGGACCAGTCGTCGAGGTGATGGGCGAGCATGTCCGCGGTGCGCCGGCCGAGGTCGTCGACCATCTCCTCGCCCGCGGGGGTGAGCCGCAGGATGCGGGAGCGGCGATCGTCCGGGTCGGGCGAGCGCTCGATCCAGCCGCGGTCCGCGACGTGCGCCACGTGCCGGCTGGTGACGGACATGTCGACGGCGAGCAGCTCGGCGAGCCGGCTCATCCGCATCTCTCCGTACCGGTCGAGGAGTGCGAGCACGGCACCGGATCCGGCGGGGCACTCGGCCGGGAGCAGACGTCCGATGCCGCGTTTGACGGCGCCTATTCCGCTGATCTGCCGGGCCAGCTCTTCGTACTGGCTCCGATCGGCCATGGGCACCCCTCAGATCTTGTTGCTTAGGGCAACCATAGGAATGTTGGTTGCTGAAGGCAAACGAAAACGGGCCTCAGGGAGTAAAGGAACCCAAAAGGCTTTGCATGTGCGAGGTCATGGTGCGGACATGTTGGGGGTATGTCGCGAGGGCGGTGGGCCGGGGGTTGGGGGAGGTCACCCGGGTTCGCTAGGGTCCTGCCCCATGGCACACAACCCCCAAGCCCCCCAAGGTCCCGAGGGCAATTACGACCCCGCGGGCAATACCCAGATGTTCCGCGCCTTCGTCGACGAGGGTGCGCAGCAGCACGGCGGCCGCGCGGCGGCGCCCGCGCCGGCGGCCGGTCCGCGGGTCGGACTGATCCTCGGTGTCGTCGCCGTCATCGCGATCCTCGGCGCGGTCGCCTGGCTCGCCCTCGGCTGACACCACTTCTCCGGTACGCGGGTACGCAGCACGTTCCGTAGCCGCCCCACTCGGTTAGTACTCGGCGCGCACGTCCTGCGTCTCGATGTGCATGCCGAGCGGCACACGCCAGGACTCGACGCACACGGTGTACGTCCGGGTCTTCGCCGCGCCCGCGGAGATCGGCGCGGGCAGCGGCTGGGCCGACTCGACGGTCGCCCAGTCGATGCCGAGGGCGCCGATGATGTGCGTCTCGAACGTGACGCTGCCGGACCGCACGGGCGAGCCCCCGGTGTTCCGGAACTCCAGCGTCACTTTCTCGCACCAGCGCTGCTCCGTGATGTCCCGCACGAGGTCCACGATGCTCAGTAGCGCGGGCCCGGGCGGTGTCGCAGGAGGCGTGGTGCCGGGTGCGGTGGGGCCCGGCGGGGTCGTCCCCGGGATGGTCGGTACCGGTGCGCCTCCCGTGCCGGTGGACGGCGGGGTGGCCGGCCCGGTGCGCCCGGGTGCCGTGGGCGTGCCCGCGTCGGTGCCCGGTCCCGCCGTGCCCGTACCGGCGCCCGTTCCTGTGTCCGTACCTGTTCCCGTACCCGTGCCGGCGCCGGTGCCGCCGCCGGACGGGCCACCGGCGGAGGATGTCCCCGCGGGCGGAGTCTGTCCGTCCAGGGGATGCATCTCGACCTCGCCCGACGGTGCCACCGCATCGGCCGGCCCCTCCTCGGGCCCGGCCCCGACGGCCACATAACCGCGGCCGTCGCCGCCACCTCCGCAGGCGGCGAGCACCCCACCGAGGCAGAGCGCGACCCCCGCAAGTCCGTATCCGACCTGTCGACGTCGCATCGCGCCAGTCTGTCTGACGGCGCGTCAATTAGGAAGCGGTCGGCGGAGACCGGCGCGGGGGCGGGTGCACTTTCCTTGCCCCCGTCCTCGCCCCTTACCGAAGCAGGGCTCTGCCGCAGGACCCCGCGCCTCACCCATCGACGTGGCTGGACGGGGGGACCTCGCCCCGGGCCCGTTCCCCTGCACCCCGGCGGGTGCAGGGGGCTCAATCCGAGCCGTCCGAGCGGTCGGGTTCCTCTTCGAGGCCGTCCGCCGTCCGAGCGCGGCCCGGGCCCGCCGGAGGTGTCGGGGCGCCCGGGGCCCCCGGCGGTACCGGGGGCCCCGGCGCACATGCCCGGTGGGCGCGTCAGTCCGCGATCAGGCCCTCGCGCAGCTGCGCCAGCGTGCGGGTCAGCAGGCGCGAGACGTGCATCTGGGAGATGCCGACCTCCTCGCCGATCTGCGACTGCGTCATGTTCGCGAAGAAGCGCAGCATGATGATCTGGCGCTCCCGCGGCGGGAGTTTGGCCAGCAGCGGCTTGAGCGACTCGCGGTACTCGACGCCCTCCAGCGCACTGTCCTCGTAGCCCAGACGGTCCGCCAGGGAACCCTCGCCGCCGTCGTCCTCGGGGGACGGGGAGTCGAGGGACGAGGCCGTGTACGCGTTGCCGACGGCGAGACCGTCGACGACGTCCTCCTCCGACACGCCGAGCACCGCCGCGAGTTCGGGCACCGTCGGGGAGCGGTCGAGCTTCTGGGCCAGCTCGTCGCTCGCCTTCGTGAGGGCGAGTCGCAGCTCCTGCAGCCGGCGCGGCACCCGCACCGACCAACTCGTGTCGCGGAAGAAGCGCTTGATCTCGCCGACGACGGTCGGCATAGCGAATGTCGGGAACTCCACGCCCCGTTCGCAGTCGAACCGGTCGATCGCCTTGATCAGCCCGATCGTGCCGACCTGGACGATGTCCTCCATCGGCTCGTTGCGGCTGCGGAAGCGCGCCGCCGCGTACCGCACGAGCGGCAGATTGAGCTCGATGAGGGTGTCGCGTACGTACGTACGCTCCGGGCTGTCCTGGTCCAGAGCGGCCAGCCGCAGGAAGAGGGAGCGGGAGAGTGTGCGGGTGTCGATGGCTTCCGGGGCCGCCGACGCTTCCGAGGCTTCCGGCGCCGCCGGGGCCGGAAGCGGCACGGGCTCCGGAAGGACGTCGGGCGAGGGAGCGCTCGACTCGCGCGTGAGCACCTTTGAGCTGCCCTGTTCTGCGGACATGCCACCCCCTGGAGGTCGCGGACGGTCGCGTGGGCCGCGACCATCGGAGGAACGCAGCCTCCACCTGAATACCGGAGGTGGGGCCGCGGCAAACGCGGTTCCCGCAGAATGTCACATGTCGGCAACACGCTGTAGTGACATGTCGACAACGAAGCGTCAGATCAGCGCAGGAAAAAGGGTGTCTGCGGCTTTTGTGCGCTGGGGAATGGGCTGAAAGGGGTCTACCCGTTTCGGTTACGCCTCGATCCTGTTTGCGGATCTCAATCGCGCGAAGCTCCGGGCGAGGAGCCTTGACACATGCATCTGGGAAACCCCCAGTTCCGCGCTGATCTGGGACTGCGTCAGATTGCTGTAGTACCGGAGAAGCAGGATCCGCTGCTCACGTTCGGGCAGTTGTACGAGTAGATGACGTACGAGATCGCGGTGCTCGACCCCGGCCAGCGCCGGGTCCTCGTAACCGAGCCGGTCCAGCAGTCCGGGCAGCCCGTCGCCCTCCTGCGCGGCCTCCAGCGAGGTGGCGTGGTACGACCGGCCCGCCTCGATGCAGGCGAGGACCTCGTCCTCGGAGATCTTCAGCCGCTCGGCGATCTCGGCGGTCGTCGGGGAGCGTCCGTGTGCCGTGGTCAGGTCCTCGGTCGCGCCGTTGACCTGCACCCAGAGCTCGTGCAACCGGCGCGGCACGTGAACGGTCCGTACGTTGTCCCGGAAGTACCGCTTGATCTCGCCGACGACGGTGGGCATCGCGAAGGTGGGGAACTGGACCCCGCGGTCGGGGTCGAACCGGTCGATCGCGTTGATCAGGCCGATCGTGCCGACCTGGACCACGTCCTCCATCGGCTCGTTGCGGCTGCGGAAGCGGGCGGCGGCGTACCGCACGAGCGGCAGATTGGCCTCGATCAGTGCCGCCCGCACCCGTGTGTGCTCGGTGGTACCCGGCTCCAGGTCCTTGAGCTGGGCGAACAGGACCTGGGTGAGCGCTCTGGTGTCCGCGCCCCGGCTCTGGGGTCTGGCGGCCGGGACCTCGCTCTCGTTCTGGGGTGGCACTTGAGGCGCAGTACTGGCCGGCACGGTCACGCCACCCCTTCACGGTTCGAACAGCGGATCGATCTCGGTCAACTCATCCGTCAAAAGCGGTCATAGCATCACAAGACATGTCCACTGTGTGCAAGCACCGCATAACTCCGTGTTGAGGGCAAGTTGGGGCACCAGCAACGAGGCCCCCCACCGATTCGGAGGGAGGCCAGGGGGAGTCGGGGGCGGCAGGCGGCTCAGAACTCGTAGTCGGCGATCACCCACGTGGCGAACTCACGCCACTGACCGGCGGCTGCCTGATGGGCCGGGTGTTCGAGGTAGCGCTTGAGGGTGTCCTCGTCCGCGACCGCCGAGTTGATCGCGAAGTCGTAGGCGATCGGCCGGTCGGTGATGTTCCAGGCGCACTCCCAGAACTCCAGTTCGGGGACGATTCCGCCGAGCTCCTGGAACGCTCGCACGCCGGCGACGACGCGGGGTTCGTCGCGCCGGACGCCCTCGTTGAGCTTGAACAGGACCAGGTGGCGGATCAAGGGAAGCTCCTCGTGTCGAGCTAGTTGACGAGCTCGGTCATGAACTCTCCTACGCCTTGAGCGGCGCTCGAAATGCCCTCGAACCCTACCCCGACCAGGTCGGCCGCGCGCTCGGGGGAGTTGATGATCGTGTACAGGACGAAGACGACGACTATGTAGAGGGCGATCTTCTTCGTTTGCACCATCGGTCCTGCCTCCCCTGCGGCCCCTGTGAAGTCGCGTGAGTCTAACTGAGCCTTTATGGACCAAGGACCCGGAGATCCGGGCCCTTTGCCCGGCCCGGTAACGGTGCCCACCGGCGCAGGATGGGAGATGAACCCGGAGGATCCGGCAGGAATCCGAAGGGTGAGGAACCGGCCCCCACTGCGGGGATGCCGTGCCGCGTGCTTCCCCCCGAGAGCGGCCCGGGTCCGGGCGGACCGGTTCTCCTGGGGGAGCGGCTTGTCCCCCCGATGCCGCTCCCCCGAGCCTCCTCTTCCTCCTTCTCTCCTCGGGAGGCGGCAGAGGCGGCGAACGGCAACCGCAGCGCGGAAGGGCCCCGGTATCGAACACCGGTGGCCCTTCTGCGCGCGGCAGCGGAGGGTTCGAACCCTCGGCAGCTTGCCGCTCTTGAGGTCTGTTCTGTTCGTGCTGGTCGGACGATGATCCCGACTCGTTCACCGGCGTTCACGCCACGCCGGAGAGAACCTCGATCTGAGACGGAAACCGATACGGAAGATCGCGAAAGGGCGGCCCCATCGGGACCGCCCTTTCGTCTACCAGCGGTAGCGGAGGGATTTGAACCCTCGGTGACTTGCGCCACACTCGCTTTCGAGGCGAGCTCCTTCGGCCGCTCGGACACGCTACCGGGAGAGAGCTTAGCCCAAGGTGGGCCGTGCTCTGAAATCGATATGGATCAGCGGTCCCGGAAGAACGCCGACAACTGCTCCGAGCACTCCGCCTCGAGCACGCCGAGGATCACTTCGGGCCGGTGGTTGAGCCGTCGGTCCCGTACGAGATCCCACAGCGAGCCGGCCGCACCCGCCTTCTCGTCCCGCGCGCCGTAGACCACCCGGTCCACGCGGGACAGCACCAGCGCGCCCGCGCACATCGTGCACGGCTCCAGCGTCACGACGAGGGTGCAGCCGGTGAGCCGCCACTCCCCGCGCCGGGACGCGGCCCTCCGGAGCGCGAGCACCTCCGCGTGCGCGGTCGGGTCACCGGTCAGTTCCCGTTCGTTGTGGCCCGTGGCGAGGACCGATCCGCCCGCGTCCAGGACAACGGCGCCGACCGGTACGTCACCGGCCTGCGCCGCCCGCGCCGCCTCCTTGAGGGCGAGACGCATGGGCGCCTCCCACGGAGCACGTACGGGGTCCCCGGCCGCCTGGGTCACTAGCGGACGGTCTCCAGCACCTCGGCGGCGCCCAGCGCGTCGGCGATCTCACCGAGCGCCTCCGTGCCGAGGGCCAGCAGCTCCTTCTCGGACATGCCCAGGTCCGCGAGGATCTCGCGGTCGCCGGCCGGCCCGGCCGGGACGAACTCCGCCGAGACCGACGTCTCCTCCTCTTCCTCCTCCTTGTCGTCCACGACGGCGGGCTCGCCGTCCTCCGTACCGTCGAGGTCCAGCGAGTCCAGGTCGGCGTCGTCGTCGTCCTGGTCACCGCCCAGCAGTTCGTTGGTGAGGATCTCCCCGTACGACGAGCGGGCGGCCGCGGCCGCGTCCGAGACGTAGATACGAGGGTCGTCCTCGCCTTCCACGCGGACGAGGGCGAACCATGCGTCCTCCTGCTCGATGAAGACGAGCACCGTGTCCTCGTCCACCGAGGCTTCGTGGGCCAAGTCGGTCAGGTCCGACAGGGTCTCCACATCGTCGAGCTCTGTGTCGCTCGCTTCCCACCCGTCTTCGGTGCGCGCGAGCAGTGCGGCGAAGTACACCGTGACTCTCCCACTGATCAGAGTTGTGACGACCGGCGGTGCGCTTGGTGCCCCGCCCTTTCGGAATCGTGACAGAAACAACGGCCTTGCGAGAGGTCTTCCGGCGTTGCGTCGTGCACGCGTTCAGTCAAGTGCTCGCACAGTCGCGCACTCGGGCTCACCAGCGGAAGGCTCGCATCCGCATGGCTTGGCGCATCCTGGCGGCCCGAGCCCGTCGCGGCTGGACGCGGTCACGCAGCGCCTTGGCCTCGTTCAGTTCGCGCAGGAATTGGGCGCGCCGCCGGCGTCGCTCGGCGTCGGCATCGGCCTCCTGCTCTCGTTCCTGCTCCTGTTCCGTCCATGCCCGCGGGTCCGGCGGATCCCGCGGGTCCTGATGTTCCCGGTCCGGCATCGGCCACACCACCTCGGTGCTGGAAGGGGTACGTCCCACCTTCCCTCCGAAGCGCCCGTTGATGCCAGGGGGTGGCGGCTCCCGGCTACTGTTGGCCCATGCGGATCCACGTTGTCGACCACCCTCTGGTGGCGCACAAGCTCACCACCCTGCGCGACCAGCGCACCGATTCCCCCACCTTCCGGCGGCTCGCCGACGAGCTGGTGACCCTGCTCGCGTACGAGGCCACGCGGGACGTGCGCACCGAGCAGATCGACATCCAGACCCCGGTCGCGCGGACCACGGGCGTCAAGCTCTCCCGCCCGCGCCCCTTGGTGGTGCCGATCCTGCGGGCCGGGCTCGGCATGCTCGACGGCATGGTGCGGCTGCTGCCGACCGCCGAGGTGGGTTTCCTCGGGATGATCCGCAACGAGGAGACCCTCCAGGCGTCGACGTACGCGACGCGCATGCCCGAGGACCTCTCCGGCCGCCAGGTGTACGTCCTGGACCCGATGCTGGCCACCGGCGGCACGCTCGTGGCGGCGATCCAGGAGCTGATCAAGCGCGGTGCCGACGATGTGACCGCGGTCGTGCTGCTGGCGGCGCCCGAGGGCGTCGAGGTCATGGAGCGCGACCTGGCGGGCACGCCGGTGACGGTCGTCACGGCCTCGGTCGACGAGCGGCTCAACGAGCAGGGCTACATCGTCCCGGGCCTGGGCGACGCGGGCGACCGGATGTACGGCGCGGCGGAGTAGCTCACACGCGATTGCGCCCGGCACCGCGCGGGCCGTACGCGGTAGTGCGCGGCCGACGGGACGTGCCAGTGACCAGGAGCGGCTGCTCGGTGAGCAGCCGCTCCTGCACGTACGGGCCGCTCTCAGCAGGTCGTGGCCGGCTTCGGCGGGGTGGCCAGTGCAGCCAGCGCCTTGTCCGACGCCGGTTTGGCGGTGAGCGTCTTGAAGGCGGTGCCCAGGATCAGATCGACGTCCGCGGTCTTGCGGGCGTCCGTCCTGAGCTGGGTGCCCGCGAGCTGTGTGGCGAGCACCCGGAACGATCCGTCGTTCGCCGCGGCGGCGCCCAGCAGTATCGCCGTGCCGGGGACCTTCTTGTCGTACGCCGCCGGGGCATTGCCCACCTTGCCGATGGCGAACCCGCGTTTGCGCAGCTCGTCGG
Source organism: Streptomyces sp. NPDC002133 (assembly GCF_040296405.1). Lineage (NCBI taxonomy): Bacteria > Bacillati > Actinomycetota > Actinomycetes > Kitasatosporales > Streptomycetaceae > Streptomyces > Streptomyces sp. NPDC002133. The sequence goes on from NZ_JBEOXF010000028.1 coordinate 15,142, forward strand.
CGGTGGCCTTGGCGAGTCCGCTGCGCGGGGTCGCGTTGTAGACGTTCACCGTGATCCGGGCCGGTTTCGGCGGGAGGGGCGCGGCGGAGACCGCCGCCCGGGGTTTGCAGGACGCCGCTTCGGTGCCTGCCGTGGCCTTCTTCCCGCCGCCCGAGAACACATCGATGAGCTGCAGCGTCCCCCAGCCGCCGAGGCCGAGGACGGCCCCGGCGGCGACGACTGCGAGCACGATCCTGCGACGGCGTCGAGGGCGGCGCATGCGTGGATACGCGTTGCCCGTAATGCGGTACTTTCCGCCCATGCCTGGGGGAGTGAGCATGCTCATGGGCGCAGCGTAGTGCGGTCGCGCGGCTGTGCCTACTAAACGATCATCGCACTGCGTCCGTATGGGTCGGAAACTCCGCCCGTACGGGTCGGAAAACGCTTCGGAGGGCGCAGGGGAGCGGTGCCCGCGAGGGGCGGCCGGCCGTCGGTCCGCCGGGGAGCCGGGTCAGCCGTCCGGTGGAGAGCCGGGCGGGCCGACGCCAGGCTCTCAGTCCAGCTCCAGCACGCGGGCGTGCAGCACCTGGCGCTGCTGGAGCGCCGCGCGCACGGCGCGGTGCAGCCCGTCCTCGAGGTAGAGATCGCCCTGCCACTTCACGACGTGGGCGAACAGATCGCCGTAGAACGTGGAGTCCTCGGCGAGCAGGGTCTCGAGGTCCAGCTGACCCTTGGTGGTCACGAGCTGATCGAGGCGGACCGGGCGCGGCGCGACGTCCGCCCACTGCCGGGTGCTTTCCCGGCCGTGGTCGGGATACGGCCGGCCGTTGCCGATGCGCTTGAAGATCACACGGAAAGCCTACCGGGCAAGCGGCAGTCGGCGCAGCCAGGCGGCGCCGGTGCGATGCTGGTCAAAACCCCGCAAACCCGGAATAGGGGCCCTCTCATCAGCGAGCCCGAGCTGTCACCGACCGCCCCGCAGCCCGCCGGTTCGCCGCATGCCGGGGTGCTTCCCGCCGAGGCCGGGGAGATCGCGGCCGGTTACGCCGTCCTGGGGCCGGAGCTCGACCTGGTGCGCTGCTCCGGGACGGGCAGTGCCGTCCGCAGGCGCAGATCCGGATTCCGCTGGGCATGCTCAACCGCCACGGTCCGGTTGCCGGGGCCACCGGCACCGGCAAGACCAAGACCCTCCAACTGACGGGTGTGCCGACGCCGGTGGCCGTCACCCGGCTGATGGCGCCGCAGTCGCTGATGGGGCCGATCGCTGCGGAGGCGATGGACCGGGCGGTGAAGTCGTCGGTGCTGTACGCCCGTTATGAACAGGCTGTGGACCGCGAGTCGGCGTACGAGCGGCTGACGGCCGAGCAGCAGGCTGCGGTGGAGGCGGCGCTGCGAGCGGCGCGGGAGGCGGAGTCGGCGAAGGAGGCGGCGAAGGAGTCGGCCCGCGGGGCCCGCGCTCCGCGTCGTGACGAGTCCGTCGTCGGGCAGGTCATGGGCAGCGGTCTCTTCAAGTCCCTCGCGCGCTCGGTCGGCACGCAACTGGGCCGTGAGATCTCCCGCTCCCTCTTCGGCACGTCCCGCCGCCGGTAGGGGCCTCCAGCCCTCACCGGGGCTCCGCCTCGGCCCCTCCCCACGCCCTGGCGGGCGTGGGGAGGACCTCCACCTCGATCGCCGGAGGGCTCACAAGGAGCCCGTCCGGCGATCGAGGACGGACACGCGGGTCCGCTGGACGGTGCCGGGGCCGATGGCCCGCCTCTCAAAAGGGCGGAGGGGCTACTCCGTGACCTCGTGGCCGTGGCCGTCGTGGAGACCGCCACCGCTGCCCTCGTCGCCGTCCGTCGGGACGGTGGTGACCGGCTTGCGCAGCGAGCTCAGGTCCTGGGTGTAGGTGCCGACCGCGTTGGCGATGACGTCGATGTTGACGTCGAACGCCTTCATGCTGACGTTCTTGATGTCGTCGCACTTGGCGTGGTAGCACGGGTCGTACGCGACCCCGGCCGTGCCGCCGAACTTCTGAGCCTGCGCGGCGGTCTTGATGCCCTCCGCGCCGGTGAAGGTGCCGCCGGACGGGATGCCGACCGCGATGAACGGGCCGTAGTCGGAGCGACCGGTGAAGTCCGTGCCCTCGTGCCGCGCGCCCACCTTGTCCATGAACTCGTTGATGTCGCGCTCGAGCTGAGCGGAGCCCGCCGGGCCCGCCGGCGCGCCGACACCGTCCGAGTCGTCGCCGTCGTACACGAACAGCCCGTAGTTCGGCGACGCGATCATGTCGAAGTTGAGGTAGAGCTTGATCTCCTTCTTGCCCAGCTCGCTGAGGTTCGCGACGTAGTGGTCCGAACCGAGCAGGCCGTTCTCCTCCGCGCCCCACCAGGCGAAGCGCACCTTGTTGGCGGGCCGCTTGTGGGACTCGGCGAGCTCCAGGGCGACTTCGAGCAGACCGGCGGAGCCGGAGCCGTTGTCGTTGATGCCGGGGCCGGCAACGACGGAGTCGAGGTGGGAGCCGAGCATCACCGTGTTGGCGGCATTGCCGTGCTTGGTCTCCGCGATGACGTTGCGGGTGGTCCGCTTCTCCTGGAGCTGGCGGATCTCGAAGTCGATGCTCACCGGCCCCTGCGCGAGGTCCGCGGCGAGCTTCTCGCCCTCGGCCAGCGTGATGCCGCCGGTCGGGATCTTGCCGGCCTCCGGGCCGCCGAGGGTGCCGGAGAGCACGCCCTCGGTGTTGTTGTAGATGACGGCGCCGAGCGCGCCCGCGGCCGCCGCGTTCTCCTGCTTGACGGCGAAGGTGCAGCCGCCGCGCTTGATGAGCGCGATCTTGCCGGTGAACGCCCCGGAGGCGAAGTCGCCGGGTTCACAGCCGGTGGTGCCGTCGGCGTCGACGGGGGCGGCGACCAGGTCCGCCTTCACACCGCCGACGGGCGTCGACTTGGTGTACGTCATGGCCGATATCGCGACGTCGCGCGGCGCGGGCGAGACCACCGACAGCCTCTCGGCCTTCGTCTCGGTGTAGAAGAACTCGAAGTCCTGGTACGAGACGTTGTACCCGGCCTTCTTCATCAGCTGGTACACGTACGCGGCGGACGCGTCGTGGCCGAGCGTACCGGCGGCGCGGTTGCCTCCCGCGCTGTCGGCTATCTGCTGGAACTTCTGCAGGTGCTTGAAGGCGTCCTTGGCGGACGACTCGCGAACCAGCTTCTTGGAGAGCTTGGCCGCTTCCTTGGCCGCTTCTTTGGCAGGGTCATGCCGGTGGGCGGTTGCGGGGGAGGCGGATGCCAGCAGGAGCGGGGTCGCGAGTGCGGCTGCGGCCAGGGTGGCCACGGCTCTGCGATGGGTTGCGTTCACAGAGGTCCTTCCCGAACGAGGTTGAGGGGAAGTTAGCGATCTCTGAGGGCTCTGTGAACAGTTGTGCCGCAACTCACGTGATATTTAGCAGCATTGACATCAAGTTGTACGTCTTCGGGCGTAGACGTAGGTCATTTCGCGGGCTTTGCCGCCCGCTTCATCTCCTGCTTGTACGAACGCACCTTGGCCAGCGACTCGGGGCCCGTGATGTCGGCCGCCGAGCGGTACGAGCCCGCCTCGCCGTACGGTCCCGCCGCCTCCCTCCAGCCCTCGGGCGTGACGCCGAACTGCTTGCCCAGCAGGGCCAGGAAGATCTGCGACTTCTGCTTGCCGAATCCGGGCAGCGCGTTCAGCCGTGCGAGCAGCTCCTTGCCCGTCTTCGCGTCCCGCCACAGGGCCGTCGCATCGCCGTCGTACTCGTCCACGAGGTACTGGCACAGCTGCTGGATCCGCTTCGCCATGGACCCCGGGTAGCGGTGCACGGCCGGCTTCTCGGACAGCAGCGCGACGAAGGCCTCCGGGTCGTGGGCGGCGATCTCGTGGGCGTCCAGATCGTCGGTGCCCAGGCGCTGGGCGATCGTGTACGGGCCGGAGAAGGCCCATTCCATGGGGACCTGCTGGTCCAGCAGCATGCCGATCAGGGCGGCGAGCGGGCTGCGTCCGAGGAGTTCGTCGGCTTCGGTCTGCTGGGCGAGGTGAATAGTGGGGCTCATGCCCCGATGATGACTCCGGCGCGGGCGCCACGCACGTCCCGTGGGTCAGCCGGGCTTGCGGGCGTCGATCAGGAAGCGGGCCGTGCGGGCGACGGACGGGCCCTCGGCCTCGATCCGGTCGTGGAGCTCCCGGAGGCGGTCGCGGTACCGGGCGACGGTGAAGCCCGGGACCATCCAGACCACCTTCCGTCCGCAGGAAGTAGATCACCGCGCCGATGTCGAAGAACTCGGTGCGCAGCGACTCCGACCGCAGGTCGGTGATCTCCAGGCCCGCCGCCTCGGCGGCCGCCCGTGCGTCGTCCGGGTGACGGCCGCGGCGTACCTCCTCCGGCTGCGGTCCCAGGAAGTACTCGACCAGCTCGAAGACGCCGGCGGGGCCGACCTGCTGGGAGAGGTACGTGCCGCCCGGGCGCAGCACGCGGGCGATCTCGTTCCACCGGACGGTCACCGGGTGGCGGCTGACGACGAGGTCGAAGGCCCCGTCGCCGAAGGGGAGCGGCGGCTCGTCGGTGTCGACGACGACGGCCACGCCCAGCGGATGGAGCAGCCGGGTGGCCCTGGCGACGTTCGGTGGCCAGGACTCGGTGTCCACCATGAGCGGCGGCAGTTCCGGCGCTCCGGCGAGGACCTCCCCGCCGCCCGTCTGGATGTCGAGGGCGGCGGACGCCCGCGCCAGCCGCTCGCTCATCAGGCGCTGGTAGCCCCAGGACGGGCGCTGCTCGGTGGCCCGGCCGTCGAGCCACGAGAAGTCCCAGCCGGCCACGGACACGGACTCGGCCTCGGCGACGAGGTGGTCGAACGTGCGGGTCATGCCCCGATGGTCGCGCCCGGCCGAAGCGTCCGCCACACATTTCCGGTGGGGGCTCCCGGGTTCTCTGCGTTCCCCTGCGATCCCCCCACCGGGTGTGCGTCCTCGGACGCCGCGGAGGCTAGTCCCGACCTGCCGAGGGACCCGTCCAGTCCGCGGCCACATGGCCGAGCCGCACCCGCTGCGGGTGGTCGCCCACGGCGACGGACGCGACCTTCCGCCCGGTGGCGAAGTCGATCGCGGTGACCGTGTCGGAGCCGCTCTCGGAGATCACGCAGGACTTCCCGTCACCGCTCACCGTCGCCCAGTACGGCTTCGACGCCGTGACGAGCGGACCCTCCTGGAGCGTCGCCCGGTCGACGACCGTGGCGTAGTCGTCCATCGTCCCGGCGATGCAGAGCTTGTCGCCCTTCGGGCTCATCGACATGCCGTGGTGGCGCGAGTCGTTGACCCAGGTCGTCCGGTCCTCGCTCGTGGCCGGGTTCTTCGGGAGCGTCTTCTGGCGGGTGATCCGGTCGGCGGCGACGTCGTACTCGAGGAAGCCGTTGAAGAACGACACCTGGAAGTAGAGCTTGGACTCGTCGGGCGTGAACGCCACCGGCCGTACCGCGTCGGACAGGTCCTTGCGCCCGAAGGCGTCCAGCCGCTCCCGCATGTCGATCACCTTCACGGTCCGGTACGTGTCCGCGTCCACGACCGTGATCTTCCGGTCTCCCTTGGTCCAGTCGAGGAGCGGATCGTCGAGCGCTGTGTTGACCTCGCCGATGGCCGAGTTCCAGATGTGCCTGCCGTCCGCCGTGAAGACGTTCTCGTGCGGCTTGTCGCCGGTCTTGAACGAGCCGGTCTGGCGACCGGTGGCGATGTCCAGCACATGCACGGTGTTGGAGGTGGACGCGGACACGGCGACCCGCTTGCCGTCCGGGGAGACGGCCATGTGGTCGGAGCGGTAACCGGACACGGGGAAGCGCCAGTTGACCTTGTTGGTCGCGACGTCGATCGAGACGACGTCGGCGAAGCTCGGGCGGGAGACGACGACGGCCGACCCGTCGGGCGTCGAGTACATGTCGTCCACGTACTGGTCGTGGCCCTCGCCCACGGTCATCCGTATTCCGAGGAAGTAGGCGAGCTTCACGGGATTGAGGTGGATCTCCAGCAGCCGTTCGTCCTTGTCGGGGACGACGTTCACCCGGCCGATCTTCGTGAGGGCTCCTGACGATTCGAGTACGTCGGCGGTTCCTTCCCAGTTGTTGCCGACGAACAGCACTTCCCGGAGCCCGTCCGGGTTCGTGGCCGACGCCGCCGGGGCGGCGGACGTGACGGTGACCGCGAGAGCGGCGGCCACGGCGGTGATGGCAGGCGTGAGTGCGGTCTTCACGGCGCGCTCCTGAAGGTGTGGGGCAGGAGGGAGACAGAAACTTACTGCGCGGTAAGGTACTGGCGGGTCAGATGAATGGCCATAGTCCGTTCCCGACTTCCGTTCCCGACTTCCTCGGGCCCCGTGTTCAGGGGTTCAGCCGGGCCGCCCGCATCCGGAGGTAGCGGGTCTCCGGGACGCTGAGTGTGTGCTGGGCCGCCCGCTGGTACGCCGCCCGCGCGCCCTCCCGGTCCCCGGCCTTCTCCAGCAGATGGGCCCGTACGGCGTCGAGTCGGTGGTGGCCCGCCAACCGGTCCACCAGCTTCGCCACTTCGGCGAGCCCCGCCTCCGGCCCGTCCACCATGGCCACCGCCACCGCCCGTCCCAGCTCGGCCATGGGCTCCGGAGCGCGGTGCACGAGCACGTCGTACAGGGCGCGGATCTGCGGCCAGTCGGTGTCCTCCGCACGCGCCGCCTCGTCGTGGAGCGCCGCGATCGCCGCCTGCAACTGGTAGGCGCCCGCCGGCCCTTGGACCAGGGCCTCCTCCACCAGCGCCGTGCCCTCGGCGATCGCGTCCCGGTCCCAGAGCGCCCGGTCCTGCTCGTCGAGGGGGATCAGCTCGCCGTGCGGGCCGGTGCGGGCGGCACTGCGCGCCTCGGTGAGGAGCATGAGGGCCAGGAGTCCGGTGACCGTGCCGTCGTGCGGCAGCAGCCTGCGTACGGCACGAGTCAGCCGGATCGCCTCCTGGGCCAGGTCGGCGCGGTGCAGGGCGGCGCCGGACGAGGCCGTGTAGCCCTCGTTGAAGATCAGGTAGAGGACCTGGAGGACCGCCGCGAGCCGCTGGTCGCGGTCCTCGGGCCCCGGCCGGCGGAAGGGCACGCCCTTGATCTTCGCCTTGGCCCGGCTGACGCGCTGGGCCGTCGTCGCCTCGGGCAGCAGCAGCGCTCGGGCGATCTCCGCGGTCGTCAGACCGCCGACGGCACGCAGGGTGAGCGCGATCTGCGCGGCGGGCGTCAGGTCGGGATGGCAGCAGAGGAACAGCAGCGTGAGGGTGTCGTCCTCGGACGGCGCCCGGCCCTCACCGGGCGGCCGGGCGATGAAGGCGTCCGGGGGTGCCAGCTGCGCGGCGGTCTCCTCGCGGCGGCGCCGCGCCTCGTCGCTGCGCAGCTGGTCGGTGAGGCGGCGCGAGGCCACCTTGATCAGCCAGCCGCGCGGATTGTCCGGCACACCCGCCTCGGGCCACTGCTGCGCGGCGGCGAGCAGCGCCTCCTGTACGGCGTCCTCGGCCGGGCCGAAGTGCCCGTACCGGCGTACGAGCGCGCCGAGGACCTGCGGCGCGTGCAGGCGCAGCAGGTCCTCGATGCCGTTCGCGCGCGTCACGGGCGCAGGTCGCCTCCGCTTCCGTCGATCGGGCGGATGACCACCGGGTAGTCGGGCGTGCCCTCGGGCTGGGGGCACTGCACGATGCGCGCCGCGATCTCCGTGACCCGGTCGAGGCTCTCGCAGTCCAGCACCCAGTAGCCGCAGAGGAGTTCCTTCGTCTCGCCGTACGGCCCGTCCGAGATCACCGGCCTGCCGTCCTCGCCCGCGCTCACGAAACGGGTCTGCGCGGGCTCGACCAGGCCTTGCCCGTCCACGAGCTCACCGGACTCGGCCAGGTCGTTGTTGACGGCCTCCATGAAGGAGAACATCGCCTGCAGGTCCTTCTCGCTCCAGGCGGGGCTGTGCTCGGAGCCCTTGCCGCGCATGGCGTCGTAGTCGGCCTGGCTCGCCTGGACCATCACCAGATACTTCATGGTTTCGCTCCCTCGGGTGCGGGGCCGCCCCTTGTGGGCAACTCTCACAGGGGACGTCGGAGCGGACGACGGTTTCTCGACACGGCGCGGGAAGTTTTTTGCCCCGATGTCAGGAGGTGCTGCGCGACGCCTCCTCCCGCAGGCGCAGCACCTCGTAGAGGACGCTGTTGACGGGCGTCGCCGTCCCCGTCCGCTCGCCGATGCGCACGACGGCACCGGTCAGGGCCTCCAGCTCGGAGGGCAGCCCGGCGACGAGGTCGCGGTGCAGCGACGTCGTGCCGGCGGCGGGCTGCTGGTCGAGGAAAGCCATCGACGTCGGGACGACATCGTCCGGCAGTTCGACGTCCATCGCCTGCGCCACCTGCCGGATCTCGGTCATCGCGGCCACGAGCAGCTGCCGCGTACCCGGCCGGGTGCGCAGTAGCCCGAACGGGACGTCCGTCACGGCGCCGAGGCCGCCGGGCGGCACGACGAACAGGAACTTGGCCCAGAGCTCGGCCCAGATGTCCTCGGAGACGACGGCGGTCACGCCGTCGGCCGCGTCGAGCGCGGCCTGCAGCCGTGCGACCCGGCCCGTCGGCCGGTTGTCCCACTCCGCGAAGGCCAGCAGGCCGGGTCCGCCGAGATGGCGTACGCGACCGGGTCCGTCGAGATGGGCGATGATCTTCGCCGTACCCGGCAGGACCGCGTCCCGGCCGATGGCCCGCGCGACCTCGGCGGGCGCCTCGACGCCGTTCTGGAGCGTGACGACGGCGGTGCCGGTCCCCAGGAGCGGGGGCAGCGCGTCGATGACGGCCGCCAGCTGCCACGTCTTCACACACAGGAGGACGTAGTCCACCTCGCCGATCTCCGCGGTGTCGTCCGTCGCCCGGGCCGACGGCACCGTGAAGTCGCCTGCCACGCTCTTCACGGCGAGCCCGTCGCGCCGGAGCGCTTCGAGGTGGGCGCCGCGGGCGACGAAGGCGACGTCGTGTCCGGCGAGCGCGAGGCGGCCACCGAAGTAGCCGCCGATGCCGCCCGCGCCGACGACCGCGATCCTCAGCGGGCCCGTGGAGCCTGTGGAGCTCGTGGGACCCGTGGAGCTCGTGGAGTTCACGGCGCCACCTTCAGCAGGAGCTTGCCGGTCGAGGTGCGTCCGCCCATCAGGGCGTGCGCGGTCGGCAGCACGGTGGGCAGTGTGGCGGCGGTCCGCAGGTCCACCCCTTCGGGCAGCGGGAACACGGTGGCGGCCGGTACGGCCACGACCTCGGCGTACGCGCCCGCGGCGGTGAGTGCGGCGACCTCCTGCCCCGGGCGCAGGCCCGTCACGCCCGTGCCGACGGCTCGGATCCGGCCCGAGACCTCCAGACCCGGGACGTAGGGCAGGGCCTCCACCCGGTAGCCCTCGGCCCGTGCCTTGAGATCGGCGAAGTTCACGCCCGCGTAGGCGACGTCGACGGTGACCTGGCCGGGTCCCGGATCGGGTGCGTCGGTCGTCACGACCGTCAGCACATCGGGACCGCCGTACTCGTGGATCTCGACCGCACGCACAGAAGCACACGCCCTTCGAAGAGTGTTCAATGGAAGTCGAACACTCGGAGCGTATGATGTTCATCGAACACTCGGCAAGGGGAGGAGCGAGCACGCCATGAGCGACGCGACGACGGCGAGCGGCGGACACCGCGCCGCGCCCGTGCACACGCATCCCGACGAGGTCCCGGTCCTGGTCGCCCTCTCGGCGCTCGCCGATCCCGTACGCCTCCAACTCGTCCGCGAGCTCGAGGGATCCGCCGACTGGACGCGCACCTGCGGCAGTTTCGACGTACCGGTCGGCAAGGCGGCGCTCAGCCACCATTTCTCGGTCCTGCGCACGGCCGGCCTGGTCGAACAGCGCGACGAGGGGCCCAAACGCGTCAACCGCCTGCGCCGCGAGGAGTTCGACGCGCGCTTCCCGGGGCTGCTGGCCCTGGTCCTGCGCGCGGACGAGGACCGCCGCCGGCAGGCCGGACCCGGCGCTCACGACGGCGGCTGAACACCTAGGACACCTGCGGATCGAGCACCGGGATCAGCTGCTCCTCCTCGTAGAGCAGATGGCTCTCCAGCTCCTCCGTGAGCCGCTCGACCTCGGCGCGGACCCGTACGGCGTCGGCCCCTTCGGCCGACACGACCTTCCGCAGGTCCTCGACGAGCTCGGCGATCCGCACGTGCTCGTCGCGCAGCCGGTCCAGGACCGGGGCGAGCTCGGGATGATGCTCGGCGAGCAGCGGGAACATCCCGATGTCCTCGCCGGTGTGGTGGTGGTGCACTCCGGCGCAGACGGTCAGGCAGTTCACGCGGAGCTGGGCGCCGATTCCCGGTCCGGTCCCGGAACCGGCGATCTCCTCGCGGATCAGCGCCAGCTCCCGCCGGAACCCGTCGTGCACGGACTTGACGGCCGCTCCGAACGACGCCGCGGCGATGTTCGGCGGACCGGGGATCTCCTGGAGGGCGACCACGGGGATCACCCGCTCCGTCCTGGCCTGGTACTCGGCCCACCCGGGGTCGGCCTCGACCGCGCGGGCGAAGGCGCGATCACGCTCGGGGCCCTCCAGGACGACGGCCTCGGCCTCGTACGTGAACACTCCGGCCTCGACCGTGACGCGGGGATCGGCCACCAGGTTGTGGAACCAGTCCGGATGCCTCGGCGCGCCACCGGCCGAGGCGATGACCAGGACGCGCTCGCCTCCGTCGGGCAGATAGCCCACGGGAGTGGTGTGGCGGGCGCCGGACCGTGTCCCGGTGGTGGTGAGCAGGAGCAGCCGGCCGCCCTCGAAGGGGCCGCCGACGCGTCCGCCATTGGCACGGAACTCGTCGATGATCTGCTGGTTGAAATCGTTGGGCATGCGCTGCTTTCTTCTCGGGGGTCGAACGGAAACGGAGAAGAAAGAAGAACGGCGGGCCCCTCGCCCGCCCTGCGCTCACGCCAGGGCCGGGTACCCCACTCGCTCGTGGCCCATGGCCGACCCGGCAGTCACGGCGTCAACCGTAAGGTGTCAACGGCCGCCGGGCAACGCCGTATCGGGACTCCCGCCTACGACCGCCGCACCCCGCACTCGGTGACCCCGGTGCGGCCGGTGGAGCCCGCCCGGGGCGGAGACGGCGACGGGGGCGTCCGTAGCGTCAGCAGCCGAACCGGCCGCGGCCGACGGCGCGGACCCCGGCCAGGAACCCGCAGGCCGCGCCCGGACGGAGACGCGAGGGCCCCGACCGCATGCGGTCGGGGCCCTCGCGTCTGCCCTGCGCCGGGTGATGGCCTGGCGCTGTGCTCGATGCCGGGCTGCCGATCGGGCTGCTTATCGAGCTGTGCCGAAGTCCTGGGTCCAGTAGTCGTTGGGCTGCGCCAGGCCGACGCCGATCTCCTTGAACGCGCAGTTCAGGATGTTCTTCTTGTGGCCGGGGCTGGTCATCCAGGCCTGCATGACGCTCTCGGGGGTGGAGTAGCCGTAGGCGACGTTCTCGCCGTAGGTGCTCCAGTTGTAACCGGCGCGGGTGATCCGGTCGCCCGGGTTCGAACCGTCGGAGCCCGTGTGGGACATGTTCCGGTGGGCCGCCATGTCCTTGCTGTGGTCCTGCGCGGCCTTCGTCAGCGTGGCGTTCAGCTTCACCGGCGAGCAACCGGCCTTGCTGCGCTCGCTGTTGACGAGCTGGACGACGCGGGCCACGGCGCCGGACGCGGGGGCGGCAGGCGTGGCGGGCTTGGCCGGGGCGGTGGTGGCCGGAGCGGCGGGCTTGGCCGGGGCGGCGGGCTTCGAGGTGCTCGGCGGCGCGGTGGGCTCGGGCGCGGCCGGAGCGGTCTGCTCCGCCCTGCCGCCCCACTCCTTGCCCTGCTTCTGCTTCCAGTCACGGTCGCCGCCCGACCACCGCTCATCGGCGGACGCGTTCTTCCACTGTCCCCAGGACCTGTCGTCCTGGCTCTCCTGTCCCCAGGACCTGCCGTCCTGGCCCTCCTGCGGATCCATGCAGGCCATGGCGACGGAGGGCACACCCACTGCGCCCAGGGCGACGGCGGCGATGGCTATCTTCCGGTAGTGCGTCTTCCTGCGGTGCTTCCTCATGCATGACCTCACTCGGTGATCGCGGAGCGCCCCCGGTGCGGCCGACTCTGTCCAGACACTGCACCTGAGCGGCGGGGACGCCTTTGCGGGCGCCATTCTTAGAAGCACTCCAAGGGCAGGGCAACGAGCCTCGGTACTACGCGCGCTCGTAGCGATGCAGGGCCCTTGAAAAGGGGACACAGGCGTGCTGACCGGGCTTCCGGGACCTCCGGAGAACCTGCCGCATCGTCAGAAGTGCCTGTTTGCTAAAGAAACGAGCGAGGGTGCCGGACGGCCCGAGCGTCCTCGAGTCCCGCACGACATATGTCTACGTCAAGACGGACAAATCTCACTATGTCGCCAGGGCGCTATCTACTATTCGACAGCCTTAGTGCCCGAAGCGGAAGTGACGGATGTCACGGAACCATTGGTTCCGGTCCGCGAATCGAGCACCGTCCGCCGGCCCGCTCCGGGCGGCGCGGCCGCCCTTGATGCGGTCGCGCCGGTTGTCGGCGCGACGTACCCGCTGGACGAGGCCCCCAGGCCATTCGCCGCCCCCGGGAGGACAACGCTCGCGGCAAGGGTCGCCATCACGGTGTGATGCGTGCGCGAGCGCTGCCGGGGGTGTGTCAGGTGCCGGGCTTGCGGCCGTAGACGAAGACGTCGTCGCCGTTGCGCAGCAGGCTCCAGTACTTCGCCGCGTCGGTCTTGGTCATGTTCACGCATCCGTGCGACCCGGGCGGTGCCCAGACGCTGATGCCGACCGAGTGGAAGGCCTGGCCGCCGTCGAAGAACTGGCTGTAGGGCATCGGCACGTCGTACAGGCTGGAGACGTGGTCGATGTGCCGCCAGTAGATCTTCTTCGGCCCGGTGCGCGTCTCGTGCCCGTCGCGGCCGGTACGCACCGGGACCGGTCCGTACACGAGCTTCGTGCCGTCCTGGATCCAGCTCAGCTGGAGCGTCAGGTCGACGCAGGCGATACGGCCCTTGTTCGTGGGGCACTTGCCGGCCTTGTTCGGGGTCTTCCCGACGGCCTTCTGCTTGTTCATCAGATCCATGACGCCCCAGGTGATGGGCCCCGCCAGCCCGGCGTTCGGGCTGATCGAGTGCTTCGTCTGGAATGCCTGGATCGCCTTGCAGTCGGCGGCCGACTGCCTTCCGTCCACCGGAAGTCCGAGGAACTTCTCGACCTGCTTCTGGTACGGCCCGGTCTGCGTCGTGCACGAGGTCGCGGCCTGAGCGGTCGTGGTCCCCATGGCGAGCGTGAGCGGCGCCACGAGCGCGGCGATCCCCAGTGCGACGACTCCTCGTCGGCGTGTGTCCCCCACTGCTGTCGACTCCTCATGTCCTGCGGCTGTGGCGCACGTGGTGCGTGTTCCGCCTGGTAGACGGGCAAGGGTGCGGAGTGGTTGCACGCGGGAAGGGGACAGTTCCGTAACGGCCGCGGCGCGGTCACCCGCCGCGGAGGGAGTCGCCACCGGATTCTCCAGGGCGACGACGAAGGCCGGACCGTCGAGACGGTCCGGCCCTCTCGCCCGGCGCGGTGGCCGGTGGCGTCGTCATCTGCTCGTGGGCCCCGGTGTCAGCCTCACGATCAGGTGCCGTTGTCCTCGGCCAGGGTGTGCGCGACCAGGGCGTTGGCGTGGCCGTGGCCGAGTCCGTGCTCAGCCTTGAGCCAGGAGACGAGTTCCATGTGTCCGGTCAGGGGCGAGGAACGGATGAGGTCCTTCCACTCCGCAACCGGGCGGCCGTACTTCTTCTCGATCGAAGGGAAGTAGCTCGCAGGGCCCTTCACGGGTTCGGTCATGTCCGAGTCCATCCATCGGTGTCGAGTGATCCTGGGGTGTTGCCTCGTTCGCCGCGGTGCCGGGGCGTCGCGGTGTTGCTGTCCGGAGGACCGGCGGCGAAGAGCGGAGTGATCGGTTCGCTGATATGTCCTGGGTCACATCCGGCCGGGGAGCCGTGCGGACATGTGCGCTGCATCACTCTTGATACATCTGACGGCGCGATGAATTCGGAGCGCTGCAGCCGTCTCCATTGCCGTACACCCGGAGCGAATCACTGGCGGAGGATACGAGACTGGAACTCGTGAGGGGTTGCCCCCGACACGCTTTCCAAGTCTGTCGGCGCTGGTCAGAGACCTGTCCGGGGCCGTTCAGCTGTGTTCATGCGGTCGGCCCCCGCCCAGCAGCAGGGAGACGGGACCGACGACGGCGGGGCCCGGCTCCTCCGCCGCCGACGAGGCGGCCACCGCCCATGGCCGGGCGGCCACCCCGGCGCCTGCGGTCACCCCGAGGGTGACCGCGGCGGCGGTGGCGAGCCGGTGGTGGTGCCGGATGGTGCAGTGCACGGTGGTGCTGCTTCTCATGCGATGTTGTTGAACTTGGAGCCCTCACCCGCGTACAGCGACGTCGACTGACGGCTGAAGGGGGCGGTGGTGGAGCCCGTCGAGCGGTAGACGTACGTGCCGCCCGCGCCGTACGCGATCAGGTCCGGGCGCCCGTCGTTGTCGACGTCACCGGCGCCGACGAGCTGGGTGAAGGCACCCCAGCCGCCGCCGATCCGCACGCGGGTGGAGAAGTTGCCGCGGCCGTTGCCCTGGTACAGCCAGAGGACGCCGTCCTTGTCGCGGGCGACCAGGTCCCCGGCGGCCGTACCGGCGATGTTCCCGACGGCGGTGAGCTGGTTGTAGACGCCCCAGCCGCCGCCGACCCGCACGCGGGTGGCGAAGGGGGCGGTGGTGGAGCCCGTGCCCTTGTAGAACCACAGCACGCCGGCGGTGTCCGCGGCCACCAGGTCGGCGCGGCCGTCGCCGTCGAGGTCCGAGCCGCCGGTGAGCTTGTTGTAGATCTGCCAGCCGGCGCCGACGCGGGCGCGGGGCGTGAAGGTGCCGTCGCCCTTGCCGAGGTAGTGCCAGAGCACGCCCGAGCCGTCGAGGGCGACCAGGTCGCCGACCTGGTTGCCCGCGATGTTGCCGACGGCCTCGATCTGCTTGTACGTCTGCCAGCCCGAGCCGACCCGGGTGCGCTGGGCGGGCTTGACCTGGCCGCTCACCGGCCGGTCACGCAGGTCGTCGCGCCACAGCACGCCGGCGGCGTCCCGGGCGAGGACGTCGGTGGAGCCGTTGTCGGTGTAATCGTGCGGGTTGTTCGTCCGGGCGACCGTCATGAGGAAGCCCTGGTAGGCGGGCTCGCCGATGCCGTCGAGCGGCGTCGCCTCGGCCTCCACCCCGTACGTGCCGTTCGGCGCGTCCACCCCGTCGATGGTGCCGTCCCAGGTGTAGCTGAAGAGGGTGCCGGTGGCCGGTGCGTTCACCCGCTTCCGGAACTCCTTGCCCGTGCCGACGTGTGTGAGCGTGAGGTCCAGGCGGGCGTCGGGACGGGACAGCGTCCAGCCCAGCGTCACCTTGCCGCCGGTCTTGTCGAGGTACGCCACCTCGGGGATGTGGACCTGCTCGATCTCCACACCGACCGGCTGACCCGCTTCCGCCACCTTGGTGACCGTCGGGGTGCCGTCCTCCGCGGCCTCGATCCGGAACAGCCCATCGCCGTCGGCGGCCCGCCCGCCGCTCACCACCGCGCTGCCGTCGCCCGCGGCCGCCGAGCCTGACGCGCGGTCGGCGAGGTCGCGGATCTCGCCGCTGGTCAGGGAGACGGCCCGGACGGGCGTCGAGGGGTTGCCGTGCACCAGCCAGCTGCCCACGAGCTCGGTGTACCACTCGTCGTCGCGGGCGCCGAGGAGGGTCCGCTTCTCCTCGCGCGTCTTGCGGTCGACGGACGTGACGAACAGTCCGGTGCCGGACTTCCAGTCGAGCCAGGCCACGTGCGAACCGGAGAACATCAGGTTGCTGAAGCCGTACCCGGACTCGGCGGAGGAGTACGTCTCGGACACCGTCCCGTTCGCCACGTCGATCAGCGCCCGGCCGCCGGTCCGCGCGTCCGCCGGGCCCGTCTCGTACCCGACGAAGGCGACGCCGTCCCGAACAGTCGTGCCGAAGAAGTCGGTGGCGTCCGCGGGCAGTCCCGAGACCTTGCGGCTGGTCGTCGTGGCGCCGTCCTTGCTCACGACGTGCAGTTCCGCGGTGCCGTCGCTCTTCGTCACCTGTGCGAGCACGCTCGTCGGGCTCACCACTGCCACGTAGTTCGCGTCGAGCGCGCCGAGGTCGATGTCCACGCCCGGGGCGGACGGGTCGGCCATGTTCCGCAGGGTGAGCGAACGCATCTGGGAGACCCAGTTGTCGTCGCCGAGGACGACCACGTCGCTGCCCGACGTGGACCACCCGCCGTCGGCAGGGTAGTTGAGCAGGGTCGGGGCCCCGCCCCCGTACGGCCTCCAGCGCAGCTCCCGGGTCCCGTCGTGGGTGAAGGAGTACGTGAGGAAACCGGTGGCGCCCGCGCCACCGAGCTGGGCGTCCACCGGGAAGACGGGAAGGGAGGCGGGTTGACTGTCCGAGGCTGCCGAGCCCGCGACGGAGCCCGAGGTGGCGGCGAAGGCGGCCGGGGCGGTGGCCAGAGTGCCGGCGCCGAGGGCCGTGACGGCGAGGACGGCCGTGACGGCCGTGGCGAGACGAGTGCCGGTGGAGCGGAACTGCAAGGTGAACCCCCACGAGAAGATCGGACACGGAAGTGCCGTACCCGATCAGACTCATGATCGAGTCGCTCAGTTGTACGGGGATTTCGATGAACCGTTCGACTTCATCGGGTCGGGTGGCAGCGCCCGTCACCCCCGTCCGCCTGCTCCACCACCCCCGCACGTACCCCGCCTGCCCCGCGCGCTGATCCGGGCCATGACCTGACGCGGTGCTCGTCCGGCTCGACCGACCGGGGCCGCGCCTGGCGGAGGCACTGAGCTCGGACGCGAAGTCGTGAACAGGGCGAGCGTTGCCTGATGCGGCACTTGCTCGTACAACCATTTGTTCTGTCGAGAGTCGCACCATGTGCGGCGCACGGTGCGCCTGGTGTTTTAAGGGAGAACTGAACGTGCCCCATGCTCGCTCGACTCGACGGTTCCTCGTCGCCGCCGTCACCACCATTCTCGCCGTCACGATGGGGGCGGGTGCGCTGTCCGTCCCGGCGAGCGCCGCCACCACGGCGGGGACGATGAACGCCGCGGCGGACGCCATCACCCTCCCGAAAGACTCCAAGCTGATCGATGCCGGACTGACCGGCTTCCTCTCGCGGCCCGGCTCGGCCTCCGAGACGCGCTGGACGAGGTATGCGGACGGTTCCTCGCAGACGTACGGGCTCAAAACCGCCTTGCGGTCGTCGCGGACCACGGACTTCCTGGTCTTCCCAGGCCTCTATTCCGTGACGCTCAGGGACTTGAGGACTTTTTCGTCGCTCGAGGTCCCCGTCGGTACCTCGGCCGGCGGCGCCGTGTACGTCGGATCGGCGGCTGACGCGCTGTTCACGACCGTGGCGTCCGCGGAGGGTGTAACACTGCGGAAGCACACCAAGGCGGGTGGCACAGTGACCGTGACCGGGCTGCCGGCCGGCGCGACCGCGGTGGCGGTCGCCCCGGGCACCCCCGAGGACGCTCTGGTCACGTTCACCGACGGCACGGTGAAGAAGTGGGGCCTGCTCGACCTCGCCACCGGAGCCGTCGACGAGATCCGCGACCGCCCGGCGGGCTCCGTCAACGGCGATGTCGCCGTCTCGGAGACGCACGTCACCTGGACCGAGGGGATTGCGACCTCCCGGCCTGCGGTGTTCCTGCTGGACCGCGCCACGGGCACGGTCGAGGAGGTCCCGGTCGAGGACGTGTGGGCGAGCGACCTCCAGGTCGGCCTGGTCGGCGGCTGGGTGGTGTACGGCGAGGCGGGCGGCCTCTCCAGCGGCGACACGAACCCGTTGTACGTCCTCACCGCGTACGACCCGGCCACCAAGACGAAGGTGAAACTTCTCGACCACCTGACCTCGTCCGCCGCCGCCCCCGACGGCCTGTACGTGCGGGGCGGCACCGTCGCCCAGGGCGAGGGCCTGTACAAGATCGCGCCCGGTGCGAACGGGACTCCGGCCGTCGCCCTGGTGGCGGGCACCGGGGAGCCCACCGAGGTCGTGATCACGGGCAACAACGTCCCCGCCACCGTCGACCTCGACACGAACGGCGGGAAAACGACCTTCACCTGGGGGCTGTCCCGGAACACCGTGGACGTGAAGGTGACCTTGCGCCACGTCCGGACCGGGAAGACCCGCGAGTTCTCCGAGACCCACCCGTACAACCCGAGTGTGTCGTTCACATGGCACGGTGACCTCGGACCGGACACCGAGAGCGCCTACAACGGCGACTACACCTGGGAGATGACCGCACGGCCGCTCAACGGCATCGGGCCGACCGCGACCGCCTCCGGCACGTTCAAGGCCGTCCGCAAGACCGCGCCGCACGACTTCGACGACAATGGGGCCCCTGATGCACTCTTCCGCGACGGCTCCGGCCGGCTGTGGCGGAGCGACACCACCTACTTCGAGGACAACGGCCAACTGCGGGCCCACCCGCGTCAACTGATCGGTGCGGGCTGGCAGATCTACGACCGGATCGAGGCGACGGGGAACGTCGGCGGCTCGGCGTTCGGCGACGTCCTGGCCCGGGACAAGGCCGGTGTGCTGTGGCTGTACCAGGGGACGGGCCGCGGCGGCTTCGCCACGCGCGTGAAGGTCGGCGCCGGCTGGCAGATCTACGACAAGATCGCTGGCGGCAGCGACCTGACCGGGGACGGGCGTTCGGACCTGGTCGCCTCCGATACGTCGGGCGGTCTCTGGCTCTACAAGAGCACCGGCTCCGCCACCGCCCCCTTCTCCGCGCGGAAGAAGATCGGTACCGGGTGGGGGATCTACAACGACCTCGCGGCCGTCGGCAACCTCGCGGGAGGCCCGGCCGGGGACCTTCTCGCCCGGGACAAGGCCGGTGTCCTCTGGCTGTACCTGGGCAATGGCGACGGCACCTTCGCGCCGCGGACGAAGGTCGGCGGCGGCTGGAACGCGTACACCCACCTCGTCGGCGTCGGCGACGCCAATCGGGACGGCCGCCCCGACCTCGTCGGCTTCGGCCCGAAGTCCGAATACCTGTACCGGGGCACGGGCGACTGGCGCACCCCCCTGCGCGGTGCGCAGCCGGCAGGGCTGACCCTCGCCAACGGGCCGTACAACCACGTCGCCTGACCGGCCGCATGTGACGGTCTACGCCCCGCAGCCCCCGACCCTGGCCGCTCAGCGAGCGGACAGGCACCCAGCGGGCTGCGGGGCGGGAACGGGGTCCGACACCAGACAGACCGTGAACGCCTCGGCGAAGAGCGAGCCGATCGCCATGTCGAGCACCGTGCCCTCGCCGCAGCGGCCGGAGTCCCGGCAGGGCTACGGCACCATCGAACGCCGGAGGGCCGGACCGCTGATGCGGTCCGGCCCTCTGAGCCGGCGGAGGATACGAGATTCGAACTCGTGAGGGGTTGCCCCCAACACGCTTTCCAAATGTTCGTATGTCCGTCCGTCTGAGGCCATGCATGTCCTGATCTGGGCCGGATCGTTCTGATGGCCGCCGCCCGAACGGCCCCGGACGGAGCTGAATGCAACCAGAACTGCAACCACGGGTCCTACTTGCCTCCGTCCGGGCCGTACCACTGGAGGGGCTGTCCGGTCACGGCGGCGATGCATTCGAAGTCGTGGTCGCGGTGCAGGAGGGCGAGACCCTGCAGCTCCGCTGTCGCGGCCACCACGAGATCCACTGCGCTGGCACTGCGGTGCTTGCCCTGCTTGGTGAGGGCCTCCTGAACCTGCCAGGCGCGGTCGTAGGCGCGGTCGTCGACGGGGACCCAGCCGAAGATCAGCCGGATGTCCTCGATGCCGCGAGCCCGGTCGGTGGCGGACCGGGCGCTGTAGAAGAACTCCAGCTCTGTGATCGGGCATGTGGCAATGAGCCCGGCGGCTGCCGCCTGGTCCCAGCCGTACTGCTCCGCCTCACCCCGCAGGAAGCGTGCGAGGGCACTGGTGTCGATCAGGAACTGTGCCGCGTTCACCGCCGGTAGTTCCTCTTGTCCTCGAACAGCTCCAGGTCGAAGGCACCCTCCTCGGCGGCGGCGCGGAGCCGGGTGAGGGCCAGGGCGCGGCGCCGGTTTTCCAGCACCTCGCGCAGCGCGGTGTTGACCGTTTCCTTCTTGGTGCTCGTCCCCAGGGCTTTCGCCACATCGGCGACCAGCTCGTCGTCCAGATCGATGACAGTCCGGCTCATGTGCACCTCCTGATATCAACTATGGAGACAAGTATATCTCGAGAGGTGTACGACTACGAGGGCATGATGCTGTGGATCCGGGACGGGGTGAAAACGCGCTCGTCCTCTCGCAGGTGGCACCAGGCTTCGAGGTAGGGCGGGTCGAGTTCGAGGCGGCTGAGGGTGCGTACGGTGCGGTTGCCGGAGGTGGCGACGTATTCGACCGTGACACGGGTTCCGGTGTCGATGGCATGGGCGAGCTGACGGACATCGGTGTAGGGCAGCCGCTTCGCGTGCCCGGCGACGATCTCCTCGGTGTCGGTACCGAAGGGGACGCCGCTGCCGAACGGGTCGGGGTCAGGGGCGGTGAGCAGACGGGCGGCCAGGGCGTTCGGGTCTGCGGCGGTTGGTGTTGTCGCGGTGTGGCGGACCGCGCTGCGGCGATCGACGCCCGCGCCGCCCCTTCGGGGGTCGGTACGGGGGCGGCGGCCCTTTGCGGTCGTTTCATTTCGAGGCGCACGGTTCCGTAGGGGCCCGGCGGCGACGGCGCCAAGGTCGGCTGTGAGTTCGTCCGGTGAGTGTCCCGCGTCCAGTGCCCGACGGACGCTGCCGGGACTGAAGCGCCACACCGAGGCCGTGCCGCTGGTTTCACGGTCGGCGACCAGATCCAGCAGCGCGGCGAGTGGCGCCGATGGGGTCCCGGTGACGACAGCGGTGAGGTCGGCGCCGATCCGATCCGTGCCGTCCGGGTAGCCGTGGGCAGGAGCTGTTGGCACACGGCGGCCAGCCCTGTGACGTCGTCTTCCATCAGGGCGTTGCCGAGAGGAGACAGCGCGCCGCGAGCGAGTACGCCGAGGAGCTCGGCCTCGCGGATCAAGGTGGGCGGTGCCGCGCGGATGCGAGCGCGGTACCTCCACGTGCCGGACCTTTCCGGGGAGCCCCGGAAAGGCCTTTGTGGACAAAGACCAGGACAACAAGGGCCGAGACACGTCGAAGGGCCCCACCGCGAACGGTGGGGCCCTTCGACATCGTGCCCGGTGAGGCACTGGCGGAGGATACGAGATTCGAACTCGTGAGGGGTTGCCCCCAACACGCTTTCCAAGCGTGCGCCCTAGGCCTCTAGGCGAATCCTCCGCCGGAAACATTACATGACGGCGAGGAGTGCTCGCGAACTCGTTCTCCACCCCCGCCATCAGGTACTCTGTGCGGAGCCCCTCACGTGGCGCTATCTGACTGAACTCCCCCAGGGCCGGAAGGCAGCAAGGGTAGGTCGGCTCTGGCGGGTGCGTGAGGGGCGTTTTGCGTTCCGTAGCGGGTCGTGAGCGTGGTTCCGCGGTGGATCTGTGCGGCGGGTCCGGTTGTCGGCGCGCCCCGATAACCTCGTAGGCGTGTCGTCCCTTGCGCTGTACCGCCGCTACCGTCCCGAGTCCTTCGCCGAGGTCATCGGGCAGGAGCATGTCACCGACCCGCTGCAGCAGGCGCTGCGGAACAACCGGGTCAATCACGCGTACCTGTTCAGCGGGCCGCGCGGTTGTGGCAAGACGACCAGTGCGCGCATCCTCGCGCGCTGCCTGAACTGCGCTCAGGGACCCACACCGACGCCCTGCGGGGAGTGTCAGTCCTGCCAGGACCTCGCCCGGAACGGGCCGGGCTCGATCGATGTCATCGAGATCGACGCCGCGTCGCACGGTGGTGTGGACGACGCCCGTGAGCTGCGGGAGAAGGCGTTCTTCGGGCCCGCGTCGAGCCGTTACAAGATCTACATCATCGACGAGGCCCACATGGTCACGTCGGCGGGCTTCAACGCCCTGCTGAAGGTGGTCGAGGAGCCCCCGGAGCACCTCAAGTTCATCTTCGCCACGACCGAGCCCGAGAAGGTCATCGGGACGATCCGGTCGAGGACGCACCACTACCCGTTCCGGCTCGTGCCGCCCGGGACGCTCAGGGACTACCTGGCGGAGGTGTGTGGCCGGGAGGGCATTCCCGTCGAGGACGGGGTGCTTCCCCTGGTCGTGCGGGCCGGCGCCGGGTCGGTGCGTGACTCGATGTCCGTGATGGACCAGCTGCTCGCCGGTGCGGCCGACGACGGTGTGACGTATGCCATGGCGACGGCCCTGCTCGGGTACACGGACGGGTCGCTGCTGGACGCGGTCGTGGACGCCTTCGCGGCGGGGGACGGGGCCGCGGCGTTCGAGATCGTGGACCGCGTCATCGAGGGCGGGAACGATCCACGGCGCTTCGTCGCCGATCTGCTGGAGCGGCTGCGCGACCTGGTGATCCTCTCGGCCGTGCCGGACGCGGCCGAGAAGGGGCTGATCGACGCCCCCGCCGATGTCGTCGAGCGGATGCAGGCGCAGGCCCAGGTGTTCGGAGCCGCCGAGCTCAGCCGAGCCGCGGATCTCGTCAACACGGGGCTCACGGAGATGCGCGGTGCGACCTCGCCGCGGCTCCAGCTGGAGCTGATCTGCGCCCGGGTGCTGCTGCCCGCGGCCTTCGACGACGAGCGCTCGCTGCAGGCGCGGCTCGACCGGCTGGAGCGGGGGGCCACCTTCTCGACGGGCGCGCAGGCGCCGGCCATGGGGTACGTACCGGCGACGGACGCCCATATGCCGCCCGGCCCCGTGGGCCCCGTCGGCGGGCCGACCGCCGCGCGCGCGGCGGCACGGGGGCAGGCCCCCGAGCCGCAGGCCGCTCCGGCCGAGGTCCAGGCTCCGCCCGCGCCTGCCCAGGAGCCCGCCGCCGCACCGCGGCCCGGTGCCTGGCCCGGCGCCGCGACCCCCGGTGCCGCCGCGGTCCCCGCCGCGCAGAGCCCCGCATCCCAGCCCCCCGCCGCGCAGAGCCCCGCATCCCAGGACTACGGAGCGCCCGCCCCGGCGGCCCAGCGCCCCGGCGCCTGGCCCTCCGCCGCCGCCCCCGGCCAGGGACGCCCCGCCGCGACCCCGGCACCCGCTCCGGCTCCGACGGCCGGGCCTGCCACGCCCTCCGCTTTCCCCGCCCCGCAGCCGGCCCAGGCCGTCGCGCCGGGAGCCGTCCAAGGCGCTGGCCAGGTGCGGAACATGTGGCCCGGCATCCTGGAGGCGGTCAAGAACCGCCGCAGGTTCACCTGGATCCTGCTCAGTCAGAACGCCCAGGTGGCGGGCTTCGACGGCACGACCCTCCAGATCGGCTTCATCAATGCCGGCGCCCGTGACAATTTCGCGAGCAGCGGCAGTGAGGACGTGCTGCGGCAGGCGCTCGCCGAGCAGTTCAACGTCCAGTGGAAGATCGAGGCGATCATCGACCCGTCGGGCGGCGTCGGTCAGCCCCCGGCAGGCCCCGCCGGTGGAAGCAGCGGCGGCTACGCGGGCCGTCCCCCGGCGGCCCCCGCGCCCGCCCCCGCACCGCCTCGCCCGGCGCAGCACGCGCCTCAGGCGGCGCCGTCCCCCCAGGCACCGCAGGGCCAAGGCCCCGCGCCGCAGTCGTCCGCCCCCGAGCCCTCGCATGCCACGCCCACCGCCGCAGGCCCGCGGCCGCAGGGACATGCGCAGCCTCAGCAGGTGCCCGTCGCGCCCGAGGACGACATCCCGGAAGAGGATGATCCGGACCTTGTGGACTCCGCGCTCTCCGGCCACGACCTGATCGTGCGGGAGCTCGGCGCCACGGTCGTGGAGGAATACACAAACGAGTAGGGACGGGTGCTTCGGCGGCCCGCACAAGGTCACCCGCACCGCGCGGGCTACCCTGGCTGCCGTGAAGGTCCTCGTCATCGGCGGCGGCGCCCGCGAACACGCCCTGTGCCGCTCTCTCTCCCTCGACCCCGACGTCACCGCTCTGCACTGCGCGCCCGGCAACGCCGGAATCGCCGGGGTCGCCGAACTGCACCCGGTGGACGCCCTCGACGGCGCCGCCGTGGCCGCGCTCGCCACCGGGCTCCAGGCGGACCTGGTCGTCGTCGGACCCGAGGCACCCCTCGTCGCAGGAGTCGCCGACGCCGTACGGGCCGCGGGCATCGCCTGCTTCGGCCCGTCCCGCGAGGCCGCCCAGCTGGAAGGCTCCAAGGCCTTCGCCAAGGAGGTGATGGCCTCGGCGAACGTGCCCACCGCCCGCTCGTACGTGTGCACCACCCCCGAGGAGATCGACGAGGCCCTCGACGCCTTCGGGGCCCCCTACGTCGTCAAGGACGACGGACTCGCCGCCGGCAAGGGCGTCGTCGTGACCGGCGACCTGGAGAAGGCCCGCGAGCACGCCCTCGCCTGCGAACGCGTCGTCATCGAGGAGTACCTCGACGGGCCCGAGGTCTCCCTCTTCGCCATCACCGACGGCGAGACCGTGCTTCCCCTCCAGCCCGCCCAGGACTTCAAGCGCGCGCTGGACGACGACGAGGGCCCGAACACCGGCGGCATGGGCGCGTACTCCCCGCTCCCGTGGGCCGACCCCAAGCTCGTCGACGAGGTCATGGCGACCGTGCTCCAGCCCACCGTGGACGAGCTGCGCCGTCGCGGCACCCCGTTCGCCGGACTCCTGTACGCCGGTCTGGCGATCACGAGCCGTGGCGTGCGGGTCATCGAGTTCAACGCCCGGTTCGGTGACCCCGAGACCCAGGTGGTCCTCGCCCGCCTCAAGACCCCGCTCGCGAGCGTCCTGCTCAACGCGGCGCGCGGCACACTCGACATCGAGCCCCCGCTGAACTGGCACGACGACGCCGCCGTCACCGTCGTGATCGCCTCGCACAACTACCCGGACACACCGCGCACCGGCGACCCGATCGAGGGACTCGACGCGGTCGCGGAGCAGGATTCGCCGTACGCGTACGTCCTGCACGCCGGGACCAGGCAGGAAAGCGACGAGATCGTGAGCGCCGGCGGCCGTGTGCTCTCGGTGACCGCCACCGGAGCGAACCTGACGCAGGCCCGCGAGCGTGCGTACGCGGCAGTCGGCCGTATCCGGCTCGACGGTTCGCAGCACCGTACGGACATCGCACGCAAGGCCGCGGAAGGCTGAACCCACGGACGCCGACGGCCGTCATCACCTTTGCCCAAAGCCATTCCATCGAGTGACGGCTGCCCCATCCGGATGACGCCTGTCGACGCCCCAACTAGGGTGCGGCGCAGGCGTTCGGGCACTTGGCCCACCGGCATTGCGATGTCGGTGGCGGGTGCCACAGTGGGGGAGTGAGCTACACCGCCGCAGGGCAGAGGGGGTGAGTCCGGCCGTGTCCGGAACCGGTATCGGTGAGGAGGCGGGCGCGCTGTCCGCGCGCTCCCGAGCCCTCGCCGTGCTGCGCATCCGCAGCAGGGCGCTGGCCGTTGCGCTGCTGCCCGCGGCCGTCGCCGTCGTCCTGCTCGCAGGCGAGGCCACGGGACGTACGGGCGGCGGAAGTTGGGAGACCGCCCGCTGGGTCGCGACGGTCACCGCGGTCGTCGTGCTGCTCGTCGCGGCGGCCGTCGCCGCGGTGATCGCCCGGGCCAGGCCGGCCGTCAGTCCGACGGTGGAGCTGGCCGAGAAGGCGGCCCCGGATCTGTACCGGCTGGTGGAGGACCTCGCCGGCCGGCTGGACGTCCCCGTGCCGTCCGCGATAGCCCTCACGCCGGACTGCGACAGCTGGCTCGAGGACCGTACGCATCCGGCGACCCAGGCGAAACAGGCCGCCGGGCGCCCCGGCAGCCGACCGTCCGGCGCGATACCGGGCGGCGCCCGCCGCTCTGCCGACGCACCCGTGCTGGTCATCGGCTCGCCCTTCCTGTGGTGGATGCGGGTGGCCGAGCTGCGGGCCGTGCTCGCCCCGGTCGTTGCCGGTACGGGCCCGTCCGCACACCCGGACATAGCCGCCGCCCGCCGTTTCGTGCGCGGGCTGGACGCCGCGGTGGGCGTCGCCGCCCGCCCCGGGCTCGGTCCGATACGCGGCCCGGCGCTGGGCCTGGCCGGCGGGGTCGCCAAGGTCCTGCTGCGCAGCTGCCGTGCCCATGCCACCGAGATGGAGCGGGGCGTCGCCGCCGCCGCGTCCGAGCGCGCACAGACGGTGGACTACGGTCTGCGGATCGTCGCCCAGGAGCAGGTCGGGCTCGCCTATGCCGGCTGGGACCGGCTGCTGACCCGGGTCGCGCTGCCCGCCTGGCGGATGGGGCGCTGGCCCTCCCGCCTCGACGCCGGCGTGGTCTCCGCGCTGACCGAGCTGTCCCGGCGCGACCGGCTGGCGGAGGGCTTCGCGTCCCGGCTGGGCGAGCGCCCCGCCTGCGATCTCCTGGAGGAGCCCGGCGCGGTCGACGAGGCCGCATCGCTGCTGGCCGCCCGCCTCTTCCACGGGGGCCCGGCCGAGGGCGGCGCCGACTGGTCGCCGGTGGACTGGCAGGCGTATCCGGAAGAGGTCGTCGACCGCAAGTGGCGCACGGAGGCGGCCCGGCTGCACCGCGTCCTGGACGTGATGGGGGTCCGCCCCGCCGCGGCGCCCGCAGGGCCGACCCTCGCCCGGGTCGTGGACTACCTCTCCGGCGCCAGTCCCGGCTGTAAGGGCGATGCGGGCGCCGCCGTACCCGCGGCCGCTCCCGTGGCCGCAGACGCCGGACATGCGCCGGCCGCCCCCGGGCCCGGCCGCCCCGCGACAGAGTCGTCCGAGGCCGCTGACACCGCCGACGCCGCGGAAGCCGGCGAAGACACCGACCGTCTCCCCGCGTCCGCCGTCCCCGGCGCCGCGCTCGCCGCCGGGATCAGCGCCGAGGTGGCACGCGAAGAGGCCGCGCGCGAACGGTCCGCGGGCGCCACGGCATGCGGCGCCCCGGTCGCCGACCCGGTGAGCGGCGCCGCGGCCATGTGGGGCAAGGACCCGCTGCCCCTGTTCCCCCTCCTGCCACCCCGTACCGACCGCGAGCTCCTCGCCGACCACGTCACCGCCATGGTCTGCTGCGCGGCCGTCGACACCGCGGGCGCCGTGCCCGGGCTCGACTGGCTCGACGGACCGGCCCTCCTCATACGCGGCGAGCGCAGCGCGGATCTGGGCGGCCGGGTGCTGAGCCTGGTCGAGGACGGCGATCCGGGGCCCCTGCGCGACTGGTTCACCTCCGTCGGAATCCGCTCCGAGAAGCCCGTCCGCCTGGTCTGATGACCGGACCTGAGCGGAATGGTGAATTCCGTTCACGTCAATTCACGACGAACGGTGACGGAGTGCGTGCGTTATGTGATGTGCTGGGACTGGCACCGACAGCAGGCGCTTCCATCGACCGCTGTCGGCACGGGTGTCAGCAGTCCGTCATCGTCATCAACGGCTTTCATCACCAGCGGTCGCGGAGAGTCGAAGGAGGGGCGCCATGGGGGCGGAGCAGATCCGGCGGTGGGAATCGGGCGCCCTCGCCCACGCCGTCACCGACCCCTTCGGCCAGGGCCCCCTGCCCTGGCTGCGCGGCAGCGAGCACTACTTCGACGACACCGGCCAGGTCGTGCCGTGGTACGCGGACCCCGATCGCGGCCGGAGTGCCCGCGGCCCCCGCACCGCCGACGACGTACGCCGCCAGATCAAGGGCTTCGCCTCCACCGGCGCCGTCGCCCCGGGCGAGGCCATCGACTTCCATGTGACGGTCGACCCGCCGCAGCAGTTCTCCGTCGACGTCTACCGGATCGGTCACTACAGCGGCGACGGCGCCGCCAAGATCACCACGAGCCCGCGCCTCTCCGGCATCGTCCAGCCGCCCCCGCTCACCGCCGACCGCACGGTCTCCTGTCACCACTGGTGGCTCTCCTGGCGGCTGCAGATCCCCGCCTTCTGGTCGATCGGGGCCTACGTCGCGGTCCTGACCACCGTCGACGGATACCGCTCGCACATCCCCTTCACCGTCCGCGACAGCCATCCGGCCGATCTGCTCCTGCTGCTCCCCGACGTCACCTGGCAGGCGTACAACCTCTATCCCGAGGACGGCCGCACCGGGGCCAGCCTTTACCACGCCTGGGACGAGCACGGGCGGCTCCTCGGCGAGGAGGACGCCGCGATCACGGTCTCCTTCGACCGCCCGTACGCGGGCGCGGGCCTCCCTCTGCACGTGGGGCACGCGTACGACTTCATCCGCTGGGCCGAGCGGTACGGCTACGACCTCGCCTACGCCGACACCCGCGATCTGCACGCCGGGCGGGTCGACCCCACCCGCTACCGGGGCCTGGTCTTCCCCGGCCACGACGAGTACTGGTCGGCGCCCATGCGCCGCACCGCCGAGCTCGCCCGCGAGCACGGCACATCCCTCGTCTTCCTCTCCGCCAACACCATGTACTGGCAGGTCGAGCTCGGCCCGTCCCCCTCCGGCGTCGCCGACCGACTCCTCACCTGCCGCAAGCGCCGAGGCCCCGGCCGCCCCGCCCTCTGGCGCGAGGTCGACCGCGCGGAGCAGCAGCTGCTCGGCATCCAGTACGTGGGCCGGGTCCCCGAGCCCCACCCCCTGGTGGTCCGCAACGCAGAGCACTGGCTCTGGGAGGCGACCGGCGCGGGAGACGGCGACGAGATCCCGGGCCTGGTCGCGGGCGAGGCCGACCGCTACTTCCCCCGCACCCCGCTCCCCGATCACCAGGGCCGCATCCTCCTCGCCCACTCGCCCTACCAGGACGGCGACGGCGTCCTCCGCCACCAGGAGACGTCCCTCTACCGAGCCCCCTCGGGTGCCCTCGTCTTCGCGTCCGGCACGTTCGCCTGGTCCCCTGCCCTCGACCGCCCCGGCCATGTGGACACCCGTATCCAGCGCGCGACTGCCAATCTCCTCGACCGCATCTGCAAGCGCGACTGACCGCAGGACCCCCACGGGAGCCGGTCCGCGTCGCATACGGGAGAATCGAAGCGCTCCTGGATCAATCTACGCGGAGGAACCGTGTCCGGATTCGTAGAAAAGCCCGAGCCGCTTCAGGTTCCGGGTCTGACCCACCTCCACACGGGCAAGGTGCGAGACCTGTACGAGACCGAGGCCGGTGAGCTCGTGATGGTCGCGAGCGACCGGATGTCCGCGTACGACTGGGTGCTGCCCACCGAGATCCCCGACAAGGGACGGGTCCTCACACAGCTGTCCCTCTGGTGGTTCGAGCGCCTCGTGGACCTCGTCCCCAACCATGTGATCTCCACCGACCTCCCGGCCGGGGCCCCCGCCGACTGGGCGGGCCGCACACTCGTCTGCAAGGCCCTGGAGATGGTGCCGGTCGAGTGCGTCGCCCGCGGCTATCTGACCGGCTCCGGCCTCGCCGAGTACGAGCAGTCCCGCACGGTCTGCGGCCTCGCCCTCCCCGAGGGCCTGGTGGACGGATCCGAGCTCCCGGCCCCGATCTTCACCCCCGCCACGAAGGCGGCCGTCGGCGACCATGACGAGAACGTGCCGTACCAGGAAGTCGTCCACCAGGTCGGCGCCGAGAACGCCGCCCTGCTGCGCCAGAAGACCCTCGCCGTCTACGGCCGCGCCCGGGACATCGCCCGCGAGCGGGGGATCATCCTCGCGGACACCAAGTTCGAGTTCGGCTTCGAAGGCGAGCAGCTGATCATCGCCGACGAGGTGCTGACCCCGGACTCCTCGCGCTTCTGGCCCGCCGACCAGTGGCAGCCCGGTCGCGCCCAGCCCTCGTACGACAAGCAGTACGTGCGCGACTGGCTGACCTCCCCGGCCTCCGGCTGGGACCGCAGGAGCGAACAGCCGCCGCCGGCGCTGCCACAGGAGGTCGTGGACGCGACCCGCGCCAAGTACGTGGAGGCGTACGAGCGGCTGACCGGTACGAGCTGGTCCTGAGCACGACGAAGCCCCCGGCCGACCGGCCGGGGGCTTCGTTCGTACAGAGCGGACGACGAGATTCGAACTCGCGACCCTCACCTTGGCAAGGTGATGCTCTACCAACTGAGCCACGTCCGCATGCGCCGTAGCGCGGGAACCACTATACCCAACCTCGCTCGCGTGCGAGGCGCACCGCCGTGTGCCGGTTCTCGGCGCCGAGCTTCGCGGCCGCCGACGACAGGTAGTCGCGGACCGTTCCCTGGGACAGTGAGGCCCGCTCCGCGATCTCCGCGATGGGCGCCCCGTCCCCGGCCGGTTCCAGCACCTCGGCCTCGCGCGCAGTGAGCGGCGAGTCGCCGGCGGAGATGGCGTCGGCGGCCAATTCGGGGTCCACGTAACGGTTTCCCTGGTGGACGGTGCGGATGATCTCGGCGAGCCGCCGGGCGCTGAGGGTCTTCGGCACGAAGCCGCGCACCCCCGCAGCGAGGGCTCGCTTCAGATGCCCGGGGCGACCGTGGCCGGTCACGATCATGGTCCGGCACTCCGGCAGCTCGGCCCGCAGTGATGTGGCCACGTTCACACCCTCGGCGCCCGGCATCTGGAGGTCCGGCACCGCCACATCGGGCCGGTGGGCCCGCGCCATGGCGAGCGCCTCGGGTCCGGAGGCCGCCTCGGCGACGACGACGAGATCGTCCTCAAGCCCGAGCAGCGCGGCGAGCGCTCCCCGGATGAGGTGCTCGTCGTCGGCGAGCAGCACCCGCACGCGGTTCCGGCGCACGTGGTCCTCCCGACCCATGACGTCCTGCTTCCCGCCCCAGCATCCGTCGGCCCGCGCCCGCCCGGCCCGCGGCCGGACACCGGGGAGCCGCCCGGCGGTTCCGGCCGGTCATCGCGGGCGCCGGTCACACCGGTCATGCCCGTCACGCCCATCACGACGGTCACACCCGCCATGCCCGCGGTCCCGGCGAGGATCTCCGTGTGGGTCACCTCGCCCGCCCGCGGCCGCTTCAGCACCAGCTCCTGGCGCCGCGCCGCGCCACGAACGCGGAGTTGAGGTTGACGTACCCGACAAGGATCAGCACCATCCCGATGCCGCCGCTGAGCAGTGCGCCGTGCGGGCTCACACCCGCGCCTTCGAGGTCGAACCTGCCGAGCGAGGACCGCAGCGCGGCCACCATCGCCACGGGCAGGAGCAGCGCGACGAACAGCGCCGTCCGGTTGCGCACCAGAAGCGTCAGCTCGGCCCGCCCGAGCGCGGTCAGCCGTACCGTACCCACCGGCATCACATGCCCACCGTTTCCGTCTGCGCCGTCTCGGCGATGTCGAGGAACGCCTCTTCGAGCGAGGCGGAGCGGGCGTCGAGCCCTGCCGGCCGTACGCCGGACTCGGCCGCCCGGCGCAGCAGTTCACCGAGCGCGGTCTGCAGCTCCCGGGTGCGGGTCTCGATGCGCCGTTCGTCCGCAGCTGCCCGCAGGGTGAGTGGCAGTCGCCCCGCAGGGACGCCCTCAGGAGACGGAAGCGGATACCGGAGGGGCGCGGCGGTCACCTCCGCCGGGGTTCCGGACACCACGATCCGTCCCTGGTGCATGAGCGCCAGGCGATCGGCGAGCGCCTCCGCCTCCTCCAGGTAGTGCGTGGTCAGCAGCACGGTCGTCCCGCCGTCCCGCAGGCGGCGCACCAACTCCCAGGTGCCCCGGCGCCCTTCCGCGGCGAGCCCCGTCGTCGGCTCGTCGAGGAAGAGGACCTCGGGGCTGCCGAGCAGGGCCAACGCCAGATCGAGCCGCCGCCGCTCCCCGCCGGAGAGCTGCTTGACGCGCACGCCGGACCGGCCGCCGGGACCGACCATGTCCAGTGCCTCCGCCACCGGGCGGGCGCCGCTCGTGCAGCCGGCCCACATCCGCACGGTCTCGGTGACCGTCAGCTCGGAGGGAAAGCCGCCTTCCTGGAGCATGACCCGATCCGGGGGCGTACGGCGGCCCGTTCGCAGTACGGGTCCTGCCTGAGCACCCGTACGGTGCAGCCGCTCGGGACGGCCATGCCCTCCAGCAGTTCGACGGTGGAGGTCTTGCCCGCGCCGTTCGTGCCCAGCAGCGCGAACAGCTCACCGCGTGCCACGGAAAAGGTGATTCCGCTCACGGCCTCGAAGCCGCCCGCGCAACTGCGGCGCAGTTCACCGGCTTCGATCACGTGTTTCAAGGAGCCATCGGTCTTCATGCTGCAGGGCTTCCGCCGGAACGGGGCGTCGGGCAGTGCGCGATGTCATCGCCGCAGATGACAAATGTCAGTGCCGATGGCGGGAGGGGAACGAGGAAGGCCCTGGTCGTGATGACCAGGGCCTTCGCTCTCTGAGCGGACGACGAGATTCGAACTCGCGACCCTCACCTTGGCAAGGTGATGCTCTACCAACTGAGCCACGTCCGCATTGCTGCCGCTCAGCTCTCACTGGGCGGTGCGTTCACCACTGTACCTGATCCACCGGAGTGGTCGATGAGTGGTGCGGAGCGGGTGACAGGAATTGCACACTGCGCCTTCCCTCTGGAAGAGGGCTGTTCTGCTACTGAACTACACCCGCACGCTCCGCGAGGTCCGGCCTTCCGGCCTCGCCCCTCGGCGTGATCCAGACTCTAGCCCACCTGCGGGGGTGGAGTGCAACTCGGTTCATCGGCGACGAGGTTCCGGGGGCTCTTCTGCCGGTTTTCCGGGGTGGGTTCAGCTCGCTTCGCGGAAGGCCTCGTAGACCCGCTTGGGGATCCGGCCGCGGGCCGGCACGTCCATCTTGTTGGACTGGGCCCAGGCGCGAACGGCGGCCGGGGCGGGTTCGAGTGCGGTGTGCCGGTACTCCGTGCGGGCCTTGCCCGCGTGCCTGGACGTCTTGCGTCCTGCCGCCACGTACGGGGCGAGCGCGTTGCGCAGTTTCTCTGCATTGGAGGGATTCAGGTCGATCTCGTACGACTTCCCGTCCAGGCCGAACGTGACCGTTTCCGCCGCTTCTCCGCCATCGATGTCGTCGAAGAGCGTGACCACTACGCGCTGAGCCACGGATATCGGTCCTTTCCTGCGGTTTCGCCGTGTCAGGGCCGGTCGGATGCGACCGGATCGCGACCGGATTGCCATCCGGTCGGTGTTGACATGCGGCGGTACCGGTATTCCGGCTGATGCGTGGGCAATGCTGCTTTCCGCTGTATTCCTTTGTACAGCGGTCGGCGTCGCATTGTGAAGCCCAGCCAATTGCATCAGCGTGTCTTCCGCAATGGGGCTGGAAGGTTTTTCTCTGGATTTTCACATGGGGTTTCACCGGGGCTCTCCGGATATCTATGCGCGTAGATTTTTCGGGCGGGTACGCTGAGGGAACCGCCTTCAGCACCACACCACCGGGAGTGCCAGTGGCACGCGTCGTAGTCGACGTCATGCTCAAGCCGGAGATCCTCGACC
This sequence comes from Streptomyces sp. NPDC002133, assembly GCF_040296405.1. Lineage (NCBI taxonomy): Bacteria > Bacillati > Actinomycetota > Actinomycetes > Kitasatosporales > Streptomycetaceae > Streptomyces > Streptomyces sp. NPDC002133. The sequence continues at coordinate 48,516 of NZ_JBEOXF010000028.1, forward strand.
CGCAGGGGCAGGCGGTGCAGCGCGCACTGCCCCGCCTGGGCTTCGACGGGATCGCCGACGTACGTCAGGGAAAGCGCTTCGAACTCGAGGTGGAAGGGCCCGTCGACGACGCCGCCCTCGCCCGTATCCACAAGATGGCCGAAACGTTCCTCGCCAACACCGTCATCGAGGACTTCGTCGTAAAGGTGGAGTCGTGACAGCTCGCATCGGAGTCGTCACCTTCCCCGGAACGCTCGACGACCGGGACACACTGCGTGCCGTCCGTATCGCGGGCGCCGAGCCGGTGTCGCTGTGGCACCGCGACAAGGACCTCAAGCAGGTCGACGCGGTCGTCCTTGCCGGTGGCTTCTCCTACGGCGACTATCTGCGAGCCGGAGCGATCTCCCGCTTCTCGCCGGTGATGGAGACGATCATCGACCAGGCGAAGGCCGGAATGCCGGTTCTCGGCATCTGCAACGGTTTCCAGGTGCTCACCGAGACGCACCTGCTCCCCGGTGCGATGCTGCGCAACAACCACCTGCACTTCATCTGCCGTGACCAGAAGCTCCGCGTCGAGAACGCCGGCACCGCCTGGACGACCGACTACGAAGCGGGCCAGGAGATCTCCGTCCCGCTCAAGAACATCGACGGCCGGTACGTGGCGGACGAGCGCGTCCTCGACGAGCTGGAGGCCGAGGGCCGTGTCGCCTTCCGCTACGTCGACATGAACCCCAACGGCTCGCTGCGCGACATCGCCGGCATCACCAACGCCGCCGGCAACGTCGTCGGTCTGATGCCGCACCCCGAGCACGCCGTGGAGCCGCTGATCGGGACCGGCCGCACCGACGGCCTCGGGTTCTTCACCTCGATCCTGAAGAAGCTGGTCAACGTCTGATGACTCTCGACACCGTCAAGCACGCCACCGAGACGCCCGAGGTCGAGCAGCCCTGGAAGGAGCTCGGCCTCAAGGAGGACGAGTACGCGCGCATCCGCGAGATCCTCGGCCGCCGGCCCACCGGCGCCGAGCTCGCCATGTACTCCGTCATGTGGTCCGAGCACTGCTCGTACAAGAGCAGCAAGGTCCACCTGCGCCAGTTCGGCGAGAAGGCCCCCGAGAACGACGCCCTCCTCGTCGGCATCGGCGAGAACGCCGGCGTCGTGGACGTCGGCCAGGGGTACGCGGTCACCTTCAAGGTCGAGTCGCACAACCACCCCAGCTACATCGAGCCGTACCAGGGCGCGGCCACCGGCGTCGGCGGCATCGTCCGCGACATCCTCGCCATGGGCGCCCGCCCGGTCGCCGTCATGGACCCGCTGCGCTTCGGCGCGGCCGACCACCCCGACACCAAGCGCGTCCTGCCGGGCGTCGTCGCGGGCATCGGAGGCTACGGCAACTGCCTGGGCCTGCCGAACATCGGCGGCGAGGTCGTCTTCGACTCCTGCTACCAGGGCAACCCGCTGGTCAACGCCCTGTGCGTGGGCGTCATGAAGCACGAGGACATCCACCTCGCGAAGGCGTCCGGCCCCGGCAACAAGGTGATCCTGTACGGCGCCCGTACCGGCGGCGACGGCATCGGCGGCGTGTCGGTCCTCGCGAGCGAGACCTTCGAGTCGACCGGCCCGGCCAAGCGCCCGGCCGTCCAGGTCGGCGACCCGTTCCAGGAGAAGCTCCTCATCGAGTGCACGCTCGAGATCTTCAAGGAGCAGCTGGTCGCGGGCATCCAGGACCTCGGCGGCGCCGGTCTGTCCTGCGCCACCAGCGAGCTCGCCTCCGCCGGCTCCGGCGGTATGCGGGTCGAGCTCGACACCGTGCCGCTGCGTGACGCGACGCTCTCGCCCGAGGAGATCCTCATGAGCGAGTCGCAGGAGCGCATGTGCGCGATCGTCGAGCCGCGGTACGTCGACCGCTTCCTGGAGATCTGCGAGAAGTGGGACGTCATCGCCACCGTCATCGGCGAGGTGACGGACGGCGAGCGCCTGGAGATCTTCTGGCACGGTGAGCAGATCGTCGACGTGCCGCCGCGGACCGTGGCGCACGAGGGCCCGGTGTACGAGCGCCCCTACGCCCGCCCCGAGTGGCAGGACGCGCTGCAGGCCGACGACGCGGGTGCGCTGCCCCGTCCGGCGACCGCCGAGGAGCTGCGCGCGCAGGTGCTCAAGGTCGTCGCGTCGCCGAACCAGGCGTCGAAGGCGTGGATCACCGGCCAGTACGACCGCTTCGTGCAGGGCAACACCGTGCTCGCCCAGCCCGAGGACTCCGGCATGGTCCGGATCGACCCGGACACCAACCTCGGTGTCGCGGTCGCCACGGACGGCAACGGCCGGTACGCGAAGCTCGACCCGTACACGGGTGCGCAGCTCGCCCTGGCCGAGGCGTACCGCAATGTCGCCGCGTCGGGTGCCAAGCCGCTCGCGATCTCGGACTGCCTGAACTTCGGCTCGCCCGAGGACCCGGCCGTCATGTGGCAGTTCGCCGAGGCCACGCGCGGCCTGGCGGACGGCTGCCTGCAGCTCGGCACGCCGGTGACCGGCGGCAACGTCTCCCTCTACAACCAGACGGGTGAGACGGCGATCCACCCGACGCCGGTCGTGGCGGTCCTCGGTGTGATCGACGACGTCACGCGCCGTACGCCGATCGCCTTCGCCGAGGAGGGCCAGCTGCTCTACCTGCTGGGCGAGACGCGCGAGGAGTTCGGCGGGTCGGCCTGGTCGCAGGTCGTCCACGACCACCTCGGCGGCCTGCCGCCGAAGGTCGACCTGGACCGGGAGAAGCTGCTCGGCGAGATCCTGATCTCCGCCTCCCGCGACGGCATGGTCGACGCGGCGCACGACGTGTCGGACGGCGGCGTGATCCAGGCGGTCACCGAGTCGTGTCTGCGCGGCGGCAAGGGCGCGCGCCTGGTCGTCCCCGACGGCCTCGACGCGTTCACGTTCCTCTTCAGCGAGTCGGCGGGCCGCGCGGTCGTCGCCGTCCCGCGCAGCGAGGAGCTCCGCTTCACCGACATGTGCGGCGCGCGGGGTCTGCCGGCGACGCGGATCGGTGTGGTCGACGGGGACGCGGTGGAGGTGCAGGGCGAGTTCGGCATTCCGCTGAGCGAGCTGCGCACCGCGCACGAGGAGACCATTCCGGCTCTGCTCGCCTGAGGCCTCAGGCCTGACACCTGACGCGCGGCGCCGGGTGCCGGGCGCCCTGCTGGGACCCGTACGCGGCCCCGCTCCCACCCGGGAGCGGGGCCGCGTGCCGTAGGAGCGCGGGCTCCCGGCTCAGGCCGCGGCGGCGTGCCAGAACGCGTCCGACTCGTCGATGTCCTCGACACACTCGTCGATGTCGCTGATCTTGCCGCCGACGATGGTGAAGAACAGCCCGTTGTTCATCTCGATCCCGCGGTCGCCGCACTCGGCGAAGGTCCGGTGGAAGGCCATGACGTGTCCGCGGCCGTCGGCGGACACCGTCCTCAGGTCGTTCCGGTAGGTGCCATGCGTCAGCTCGGCGACCTTCCCGTAGAGCTCCAGCACCGCGTCGCGGCCCTTGTGGTGCCCGGAGACCGGGTTGTTCCCGGGAACGTGGTGGACGACGTCCGCTGTCGTCATGGACGCGAGGGCGTCCCAGTCGCCTTTGCCGAATGCTTCGTAGCCGCGGCGTACGAGGGCGCTGTCCGGGTGCTCAGCCATGATCGTTTCATGCCTTTCGTGCGAGTACGTCCGTGATGGGTCCGCCCTCTCTCATCCTCCGCCGGGTCCGTACCACCTGCCAGGCGGAAGGGGGCGGGCACCTCCCGGGCGAAGCTCCGGGGGAGGCTAGCCTCGCTCCATGCCCCCGGCCAGGAAGCGCACCCGCAGCTATGACTCCGCCAAGATCCGTGCCGCCGTGCTCGCGCAGTTCGGGCATGTGCGGGAGGCGGTGCGGGCGTTGACGCCCGAGCAGCTCGACCTGCCCACGCGGCTCGGCGACTGGACCGTCCGCGAGCTGGCCGCCCACTTCACGCTCGCGGTCGGGTCCGTCGCCCGGACCGCCGGGCAGCCGGAGCCGCCGAAGCGGGACGTCGCGCTGCTGGACTGGCCGTTCACGACGGCCGAGCGGGCCGGGGCGATCGACGAGGACACGCGCGCCGTCACGGAGGCGGCCCAGGACGTCGACGCGCTGCACGCGCTGTACGAGCGCACCGCCGCGGAGCTCGCCGACATCCTGGCGGCGACCTCCGACGACCGGTTGATCCAGGCCCGGATGGGAGTGATGCGGCTCGGTGACTTCCTGGTCACCCGCGTCGTGGAGCTCGTCGTCCACACCGACGACTTCAATGCCGCGACCGGACTCGACGTCCCGTACGACCGGCAGGCGCTCGCCGCCTGCGTACGGCTGCTCGCGGACGCGCTCGCCGTGAAGGCGCCCGGTGGCTCGGTGGAGGTGCGGGTCCCGCCCTACGCCGTGGTGCAGTGCGTCGAGGGGCCCCGGCACACACGTGGCACCCCGCCGAACGTCGTCGAGACCGACCCGCTGACCTGGATCCGGCTGGCGACGGGGCGTACGGAGTGGGGCGAGGCGGTCGGCGCGGCGAAGGTGAGTGCGAGCGGGGAGCGGGCCGACCTGTCCGGGCTGCTGCCCCTGATGGGCTGAGCAGCCGCTCCGGCCGGACCGACGAGGGAACCGCTGTCGCGGCCGCACCGTCACATCGGCATGCGAACCCAGCTGATCGTTCCCGTCGCGGCCGCCGTGACCGCCGTCCTCACGCTCACCGCCTGTGGCACGGATACCGGTGCGGGCGCGGGCTCGGACGGCGCGGGCGGATCCGTACGGCCCGAGGTGCCCGTCACCGGCATCCACTGGACCGTCGAGAGCGTCACCGTCGGCGGGAAGAGGACGGCCGCCCCGGCCGGTGCCCATCTCGAGATCGACACCAAGGACGGGGCCAAGGGGCGTGCCTCGGGCAACAACGGCTGCAACCACTTCGGCGCCGATGTCACGGTCCACGGCGACACGATCACGGTCGGACCGGGCGAGATGACCGAGATCGGCTGCCCGGAGGACCTGGCTGCCTTCGAGAAGGCGATGACCAAGGCGTTCTCCGGCAAGCTCACGGCGAAACTGTCGGACGGGAGCCGGAACCTCACCCTGACGACGGCGAGCGGCGACTCCATCGCCCTGAGCAGGCAGACCGCCGCCCCGCTCGTCGGCACCGAGTGGACGGTCACGTCCCTGCTGACGGGTGACACGGCGGCCTCCCTGCCGGCCGGCACGGAGAAGAAGGCACACTTCGTCTTCGGCAAGGACGGTTCCGTACGCGGCAGCCTCGGCTGCAACACCTTCAGCGGCGCTGCGAAGATCTCCGGATCCGAGATCACCTTCGGCCGGCTGGCCACCACACGCAGGATGTGCCCCCGCCCCGAGACGACCCTGGAGCGGGCCGTGGCCAAGGTCCTGCAGGGCAAGGTGACGTACGAGCTGGAGCACCGCGGCCTGACCCTCACAGCGCAGGGCGGCGAGGGGCTGGCGGCGACGGCCGGCTGATCTCGCGGCCGGGCCCTGTGCGGTCGGCGTGTCGGCGCTCCACGAGCGCGACCGCGCGGTCGGCGAGGGGCTGCGGTGGGCCGGAGCCCCTCGGGGCACGACGTCTCGGCAAAGGGCCTGCCGGGACAGTGCGGAGAGTGATGTGCGGCACGCCCCCGGACGCCCCGCAGCCGCCCGTACAAGCCCCCAAAGGCTTCGTTACGCGGCTTTTGTGGGAACCTCCGAGTCCTTCGGACCCGCTTCCGCGCCGTCCCCAATTCGGACCAGTGGTCGATCTCGCCTACACTCGGTGGCGTGCCACGTGGTGACGGACGACTCAACCACGACCTGCTCCCCGGCGAGAAGGGCCCCCAGGACGCTTGCGGCGTCTTCGGTGTCTGGGCTCCGGGCGAAGAGGTCGCCAAGCTCACGTACTTCGGGCTCTACGCCCTCCAACACCGGGGCCAGGAATCCGCGGGTATCGCGGTCAGCAACGGCTCCCAGATCCTCGTCTTCAAGGACATGGGCCTTGTGTCCCAGGTCTTCGACGAGACTTCCCTCGGCTCCCTCCAGGGGCATATCGCGGTCGGTCACGCCCGCTACTCGACCACCGGTGCCTCCGTATGGGAGAACGCGCAGCCGACCTTCCGGGCCACCGCCCACGGTTCGATCGCGCTCGGCCACAACGGCAATCTGGTGAACACGGCGCAGCTCGCCGAGATGGTCGCCGATCTGCCCCGCAAGGACGGCCGCGCCACCCAGGTCGCCGCCACCAACGACACCGACCTCGTCACCGCGCTGCTCGCCGGGCAGACCGACGCGGACGGCAAGCCGCTGACCGTCGAGGAGGCGGCCGCCAAGGTCCTGCCCGAGGTCAGGGGCGCCTTCTCCCTCGTCTTCATGGACGAGCACACCCTCTATGCCGCCCGCGACCCGCAGGGCATCCGCCCGTTGGTCCTCGGCCGGCTGGAGCGCGGCTGGGTCGTCGCGTCCGAGACCGCCGCCCTCGACATCTGCGGTGCGAGTTTCGTCCGCGAGATCGAGGCGGGCGAGCTCATCGCGATCGACGAGAACGGCTTGCGCACCTCTCGATTCGCAGAAGCGAAGCCCAAGGGCTGTGTCTTCGAGTACGTGTACCTCGCCCGCCCCGACACGGACATCGCCGGGCGCAACGTCTATCTCTCCCGTGTGGAGATGGGCCGCCGCCTCGCGAAGGAAGCGCCCGCCGAGGCCGACCTCGTCATAGCGACGCCCGAGTCCGGCACCCCCGCCGCCATCGGCTACGCGGAGGCTTCCGGCATCCCCTACGGCGCGGGACTGGTCAAGAACGCGTATGTCGGCCGGACCTTCATCCAGCCCTCGCAGACCATCCGCCAGCTCGGCATCCGCCTCAAGCTGAACCCCCTGAAGGAAGTCATCAAGGGCAAGCGCCTGGTGGTCGTCGACGACTCGATCGTCCGCGGCAACACCCAGCGCGCCCTGGTCAGGATGCTCCGGGAGGCCGGCGCCGCCGAGGTCCACATCCGGATCTCGTCGCCGCCCGTCAAGTGGCCGTGCTTCTTCGGCATAGATTTCGCCACCCGTGCCGAGCTCATCGCGAACGGCATGTCCATCGAGGAGATCGGCACCTCGCTCGGCGCCGACTCCCTCGCGTACATCTCCCTCGACGGCATGATCGAGGCGACCACCATCGCCAAGCCGAACCTGTGCCGCGCCTGCTTCGACGGCGAGTACCCGATGGAGCTGCCCGACCCCGAGCTGCTGGGCAAGCAGCTGCTGGAGACCGAGCTGGCGGGCGGCGCCGACGCCGCCGACGCGCTCCGTCGTCCGTAATCAGGCCCCGTTCAACCAATCGAAAGATTTCAGGCAATGTCTGAGACTGCTGGTGCTTCCTACGCGGCTGCGGGTGTCGACATCGAGGCGGGCGACCGCGCCGTCGAGCTCATGAAGGAGTGGGTGAAGAAGACGCGGCGTCCCGAGGTCCTCGGTGGCATCGGCGGCTTCGCCGGCCTCTTCGACGCCTCCGCGTTCAAGCGCTACGAGCGCCCGCTGCTCGCCTCCGCCACCGACGGCGTCGGTACCAAGGTCGACCTGGCCCGTCAGATGGGCGTCTACGACACGATCGGCCACGACCTCGTGGCGATGGTCATGGACGACATCGTCGTCTGCGGAGCCGAGCCCCTGTTCATGACCGACTACATCTGCGTGGGCAAGGTCCACCCGGAGCGAGTCGCCGCCATCGTGAAGGGCATCGCCGAGGGCTGTGTGCTGGCCGGAACGGCCCTGATCGGCGGCGAGACCGCCGAGCACCCGGGCCTGCTGGGTCCGGACGACTTCGACGTCGCCGGCGCCGGTACGGGCGTCGTGGAGGCCGACCGGCTGCTGGGCGCGGATCGTATCCGTACGGGGGACGCGGTCATCGCCATGGCGTCCTCCGGCCTTCACTCGAACGGGTACTCGCTCGTCCGCCACGTGGTGTTCGACCGCATGGGCTGGACGCTCGACCGCGAGATCCCGGAGTTCGGCCGCACCCTCGGCGAGGAGCTGCTGGAGCCCACCAAGATCTACTCGCTGGACTGCCTGGCGCTGACCCGGACCACCGAGGTGCACGCCTTCAGCCACATCACCGGCGGCGGGCTCGCGGCGAATCTGGCCCGCGTCGTCCCCGACGGCCTGCACGCGGCCCTCGACCGGTCCACCTGGGCCCCCGGCGCGGTCTTCGACCTCGTCGGCTCGGCCGGTCAGGTCGAGCGGCTGGAGCTGGAGAAGACCCTCAACATGGGCGTCGGCATGATGGCCGTCGTCCCGGCGGAGTCGGTCGACGTGGCCCTGACGACGCTCGCCGACCGAGGCGTCGACGCCTGGGTCGCCGGTGAGATCACCGAGCGTGGCGAGCACACCACCGGCGCGGCACTGAGCGGCGACTACGCGAGCTGAACAGCACAGAACCCGGTCCGGGGCGAGGCCCCGGGCCGGGTCTGAAGTGTGCAGGCGTCAAGCGCCGCGACGCTGCGACGAGGGACCGGACTCTTCGTCCTCTTCGTCCTCGTCGTCGTTGTACAGCTCCGCGTAGCGGGCGTACGGGTCGTCTTCTTCGTCGTCCTCGAACGGCTCACCATTCGGCGGCTCGCTAGAAATCGGACTCGAAGTCGATGCGCCCAGCTCGTTGGCCAGACGCGACAGGTCAGTCCCGCCGCTGTTGTACTTCAGCTGGCGGGCGACCTTCGTCTGCTTGGCCTTGGCCCGGCCGCGCCCCATGGCTCGACCCCCTCGGTGACGGGGCTCGACGGCCCCAGAGTCTTGACACGCGTTCATGATTCGGAACGGGCTCTCCTCGGAGAGACCGGTCCGTAGAGCTTCAACGGTACCTGCTTCCGCGGCCATACGGTACGCCGCCCGCATGACGTGCCACCTCGCAGAACCCGCGAGGTGCCCTGTCCTCGCTGGTCAACCACGATTTTAACCTCTTCTTGGCGGTCGACCCGCCGACCGGCGTGAGTCTTGTCTCCCCGGTCGGCGGGCATCCGCTCCGTGGCCGTGTCGTGACCGCTTCACCGGCGTCCCCGGTCGCGTCCGCGGTCCCGTCCGTGGCCGCCGGCTCAGCGGCGGCGCGCCTCCGCCATCCGCTGCTCGGCGATCCGGTCGGCCGCGGCGGCCGGCGGAATGCCGTCTTCCTTCGCACGTGCGAATATGGCCAGCGTGGTGTCGAAGATCTTCGACGCCTTCGCCTTGCACCGGTCGAAGTCGAACCCGTGGAGCTCGTCGGCGACCTGGATGACGCCGCCCGCGTTCACGACGTAGTCGGGCGCGTAAAGGATGTGGCGGTCGGCGAGGTCCTTCTCGATGCCCGGGTGCGCCAGCTGGTTGTTGGCCGCGCCGCAGACGATCCGCGCGGTCAGCACGGGGACGCTCGCGTCGTTCAGCGCGCCGCCGAGCGCACAGGGGGCGTAGATGTCCAGGCCCTCGGTGCGGATCAGCGCGTCGGTGTTCTCGGCCACGGCGACCTGCGGGAACTTGTCGGTGATACGGCGCACCGACTCCTCCCGCACGTCCGTGATGACGACCTTGGCGCCGTCCTCCAGCAGATGCTCGACCAGGTAGTGGCCGACCTTGCCGACGCCGGCGACACCGACCTTGCGGCCCCGCAGCGTCGGGTCGCCCCACTCGTGCTGCGCGGAGGCGCGCATGCCCTGGAAGACGCCGTACGCGGTGAGGACGGACGAGTCGCCCGCGCCGCCGTTCTCCGGGGAGCGTCCCGTGGTCCAGCGGTTCTCGCGCGCGACGACGTCCATGTCGGCGACGTACGTGCCGACGTCGCAGGCCGTGACGTAACGGCCACCGAGCGACGCCACGAACCGGCCGTAGGCCAGCAGCAGCTCCTCGGTCTTGATCAGATCCGGGTCCCCGATGATCACGGCCTTGCCGCCGCCGTGGTCGAGGCCGGCCATGGCGTTCTTGTACGACATCCCGCGCGAGAGGTTCAGCGCGTCGGCGACGGCCGCTTCCTCGGAGGCGTAGGGGTAGAAGCGCGTTCCGCCGAGGGCGGGGCCCAGGGCGGTGGAGTGGATGGCGATGACGGCCTTCAGGCCACTGGTGCGGTCCTGGCACAGCACGACTTGTTCGTGGCCCCCCTGGTCCGAGTGGAACAGGGTGTGCAGGACGCCGTCGGTCACATCGGTCACGGTGGTGACTCCCAAGTACGAAGCGGCGGTTTGTGGACCCTCCTGCGGGTGGGGAGGGACCCGGTGGGCAAGAGAGTAAGTCCTACGGGTGCGTAGATCCGACCCAGTGCCGAGGATCACCCCCTCCCGGAGTACGCGCGTGGAAGGATTTGCGACATGCCGGCCGTCACTTCTGTGCTCGTCCCGTACGCCTCCTACCTGCGGGTGTACGAGCCGCTGGCGGCCTTTCCCGAGCCGGAGCGGAGCCACTGGGCGCGCTACGCCCGCAGCGGCCGCACACCCACGGCCCAGGACGAACTCCGGCGCTCCCTGGCGGACTTGCTGCCGACGCCCCCCGTGCCGGTGCCGGTCCACGAGAGCGCGGAGGCCTTCGTCGTCGAGGTGGACGGGGTGGTCTGCGTCTGCCCCTGGCGCACCAGACTGCGCGGCTGGCTGGCGCTGGAGGAGCTGGCCGGCCAGTTGCCCGAGCCCGTGCTGGACGCGGTGCTGCCGCCCGTGGTGCGCGGGCAGGCCGCCGCGGACTACGAGGCGTGGCGCGAGCGCAACCCCGACGCCCGGCCGTGGATCAGGACGGCGGTGTGGCAGGTGCCGGTGCGCTGGTTCGCGCTCTTCGCGGACGAGGAGCGCGAGTACGAGCCCGGGGACGTGCCCGGTGTGCCGCCGCTGCTGCGCTACCGGACGCCGATGGTGCAGGCCAGGCGCAGGCTCGCACGGGCGCTCAAAGCGCTGAGGGAGACGATCGACGAGGGACCCCTGACCGAGGGCCTGGTGGATGTGGGGAAGTGGATGGAGGAATTCCACCCGCGCTCGCTGGTCGAGCTCGACTACGGGGGGCTCGTCCACGCCCTCACCCCTGAGCAGCTCGCCGACGACCGCTCGGCGGCGGACCTCGCCGAGGGGATCGCGGCGCTCAGGGCCGGTGACGGCGACGGCGCGGGCGAGGCGTACGGGCGGCTCGCGGAGCGGTGGCGGGCGGTGCGGGACCGGCAGTTCGCGAACTGACGTTCCGGTGGCGAGCTGCTGAACGGGTGGTGGCGGGACGTAGGTCCCGATCCGGGCCTTTGGCTCAAGCGTGACGGACAGCACTAAGTCGCTCCTTGCGTCCATCGCCCACCCTCGTGCCAAAATAGGACAAGGAGTCCGGGGAGGGTTCCTTCCGCTTACATAAGTGGCGGATTGCTCAGCATTGCACTCTATGGGGGGTCTGACGACTCCTGATCACTCTGTGACTGATCGTCACTGTGACGTGACTGTCCGTTATGGCATGGTCCATCGGCTTCCGCCGCTGATGAACACCTGAGAGGGCAATTCCATCGGTTTGGCCGACGTGGCTGGACAGATGGTGTAGTTGTAGTGCCGAGGACAAGCCGTTCGTCCTATAACCGACTCGGCCCGCGTCTGCCATTTCGGGCAACGCGGGTCAAGGTGCAGAATTTAGAGGAAAGAACCGAGAAGGTTCGGTTCTCCCGAGGAGGCCGCTCATGACCGCTCGCACCCCTGATGCCGAGCCGCTGCTGACCCCGGCTGAGGTTGCCACGATGTTCCGCGTGGACCCGAAGACGGTCACTCGCTGGGCAAAGGCTGGCAAGCTCACGTCCATCCGTACGCTCGGTGGACACCGCCGGTACCGCGAGGCAGAGGTCCGCGCACTGCTTGCGGGTATTCCGCAGCAGCGCAGCGAGGCCTGACACCCCGATAGCAGGGCATAGCCGGGTCCCCCAAGCCCGCAGCCCGAAACAGAGCTCGACACGGCGGGCGCCTGCCCCAACAGGTTTCGTCGTCGATCGCGCTGGACTCCGCCGGGTCCAGCGCGATCTTTTTTGTGCGCCGCGCGGTCGGTGCCGCGGGCCGGCGATGCGCTGGCCAGAGGGTCGCTCGGAGTGGCGGCGAAGCCCTCTCAGAGAGGTGCAATTGCACATATTAAATTGGGTCCTTGTAGGGGGTGCGTAAGCTCCCCCGTTCGGAAAACTTGTGACGTGACTCCCGTCACACGGCCGGAGGCCGTGTCGAGGTGTCGTCCTCGGCGGTCGTCCCGTCCGGCTCGGCGGGTGCCACCGCCTCCGTGGCGTGCGGGCCGTCCGTGGCATCCGTGGCGTCCATGGCGAGGCGCAGCAGTCGATGGCACACCGGACAGTGCCGGGTGAAGTGCCGGTAGCCCGAGACGGCCGCCAGATGGGCGCGCAGCAGCGCCCGGGTCTCGTGCCTCGCTGTGGATGCCGCCATGCGCCACCTCCGCGGTCGGGGGCCCCCTACCCCTGTCTTGACTGGGTACCGGCGGCAAGTGGCCCCGTCAATACGTCGGAAGGCCCCGCACCAAACGGTGCGGGGCCTTCCGTATTGACGCGGTCTTGACGGGACGTGCCCTGTCCGATGGCGGTTCCCCCGCGGGCGCGGCCCCGAGGGCTGCACGGCAAGCTTCCGCACCGCCTGGTGCAGGAGCGCGCCGGGCCCGCATGACGAAGGCCCCCGCATCAAGCGATGCGAGGGCCTTTCGTTGCTGCGGTCCTGACGGGATTTGAACCCGCGGCCTCCACCTTGACAGGGTGGCGAGCACTCCAAACTGCTCCACAGGACCAGGTTTCGCAGCCCGTTCCTTGGCTGCGAGAGAGACTGTACAGCAGGTCAGACGGTCCGGTCGAACTCAGGCAAGGCAACGGCCGCGTCATGGCCGTTCACGGTGCCGCCGCGTCGATCGCCTTGACGATGCGCTTGTCCGAGACGGGGTACGCCGTGCCCAGGGCGTGGGCGAAGTAGCTCACGCGCAGCTCCTCGATCATCCAGCGGATGTCCAGGACCTCCTGCGGCACCGGCCGCCCCTTGGGCAGCTGCTCCAGGAGCCAGGCGTACTCGTCCTGCATCTCGTGGACCTTCTCCATGCGCGTCGTGTCGCGCTGGACGGCCGTCGGCATCTGCTGGAGCCGGCGGTCGACCGCGATCAGGTAGCGCATCAGGTCGGGCAGTCGCCGCAGGCCCGTCCTCGTCACGAAACCGGCCGGCACGAGGGCCGTCAGCTGCTCCCGGACGTCCTGGACGTTTCTGGCGAGCGCCAGGCTGTTCGTGGCCTTGAGGCGGCGCTCACAGGCCTGCCAGGCGGCCAGGATCTGGCCGACCTGGTCCACGGTCCGCACGGTCGCGTCCACGAGGTCCGCGCGGACCTTGTCATACAGCTTCCGGAACGATTCCTCGTCCCAGGCCGGGCCGCCGCGGTCGGCGATGAGCCTGTCCACCGCCGCGGTCGCGCAGTCGTCGAAGAGCGCCTGGATGGAGCCGTGCGGATTGCGGGAGAGGGCCAGCTTCTGCTGGTTCGTCAGCCGCTCGGACGCGAACTTCGCCGGGTTGACCGGGATGTTCAGCAGGATCAGCTTCCGCGTGCCCTGCCACATCGCCTGGGCCTGCTCGGCCTCGGTGTCGAAGAGGCGTACGGCGACTGTGCCCGCCGCGGCTCCCTCCTGGTCGACGAGGGCCGGGTACGCCTTGACGGGCTGACCCGCGCGCCGGGTCTCGAAGACCTTCGTCAGCGTGCCGATCGTCCAGTCGGTGAGGCCAGTGCGCTCGACGGCGGTGCCGCCCGAACGCTCGGCGGTGGCCGCGGCGGCCTTGGAGAGGGCCTGACGGGCCTTGGGCCGCAGCTGGAGCCGCAGCGTCTCCAGGTCCTTGTCCTCGGCGAGCTTGCGATGGCGCTCGTCGACGATCCGGAACGTGATCTTCAGATGGTCCGGGACCTTCGAGAGATCGAAGTCGTCGCCCGTGACGGGCACGCCGACCATGCGCTGCAGCTCACGCGCCAGCGTGACCGGGAGCGGCTCCTGCAGGGGCACCGCCCGCTCCAGGAACGCCTTCGCGTAGTTCGGCGCGGGCACGTAGTGGCGGCGGATCGGCTTGGGGAGGGAGCGGATCAGCTCCGTGACGACCTCTTCGCGCAGACCCGGGATCTGCCAGTCGAAGCCCTCGTCCGTGACCTGGTTGAGGACCTGGAGCGGGATGTGGACGGTGACACCGTCCGCGTCCGCTCCCGGCTCGAACTGGTACGTGACCGGGAACTTCAGCCGCCCCTGGCGCCACGAGTCCGGGTAGTCGTCCTTGGTGACCGCCCCGGCCTTCTCGTTGATGAGCATCTCGCGCTCGAAGTCGAGGAGCTCGGGCTCCTCGCGGCGCTTGTGCTTCCACCACGAGTCGAAGTGTGCGCCGGAGACCACGTGCTCCGGCACCCGCTGGTCGTAGAAGTCGAACAGCGTCTCGTCGTCGACGAGGATGTCGCGGCGCCGGGCGCGGTGCTCCAACTCCTCGACCTCGGTGAGGAGTCTGCGGTTGTCGGCGAAGAACTTGTGGTGGGTGCGCCAGTCGCCCTCGACGAGCGCGTTGCGGATGAACAGCTCGCGGCTCGTCTCCGGGTCGATCCGCCCGTAGTTGACCTTGCGCTGGGCGATGACCGGGACGCCGTAGAGCGTGACCTTCTCGTACGCCATCACCGCCGCCTGGTCCTTCTCCCAGTGCGGTTCGCTGTATGTGCGCTTGAGCAGGTGACCGGCGAGCGGCTCGATCCACTCCGGCTCGATCTTCGCGTTGACCCTGGCCCAGAGGCGGGACGTCTCGACGAGCTCGGCCGACATGATGAAGCGCGGGGGCTTCTTGAAGAGGGACGAGCCGGGGAAGACGGCGAACTTCGCGCTGCGGGCGCCCAGGTACTCGTTCTTCGCACCGTCCTTCACGTCCTTCATCCCGATGTGGGAGAGGAGCCCGGCGAGCAGCGAGACGTGGACGGACTGCTCCGGGGCGGCAGCGTCCGCCGAAGGCTCTTCGAGATGCATCCCCATCTGCTTGGCGACCGTGCGCAGCTGCGCGTAGATGTCCTGCCATTCGCGGATGCGCAGGAAGTTCAGGTACTCCTGCTTGCACATCCGGCGGAAGCTGGAGGACCCGCGCTCCTTCTGCTGCTCGCGGACGTACCGCCAGAGATTGAGGAAGGCGAGGAAGTCGCTCGTCTCGTCCTTGAACCGGGCGTGCATCTGATCGGCCTGCGCCTGCTTGTCGGCGGGGCGCTCGCGCGGGTCCTGGATGGAGAGCGCGGCCGCGATGACCATGACCTCGCGGACACAGCCGTTCTTGTCGGCCTCCAGGACCATCCGGGCGAGGCGTGGGTCGACGGGAAGCTGGGCCAGCTTGCGGCCCATCGGCGTCAGCCGCTTCTTCGGGTCCTTCTGGGTGGGGTCCAGTGCGCCCAGCTCCTGGAGGAGCTGCACGCCGTCGCGGATGTTGCGATGGTCCGGCGGGTCGATGAAGGGGAACTTCTCGATGTCGCCGAGGCCGGCGGCGGTCATCTGGAGGATGACGGACGCCAGGTTCGTCCGGAGGATCTCCGCGTCCGTGAACTCGGGGCGGGCCTCGAAGTCCTCCTCGGAGTAAAGCCGGACGCAGATGCCGTCGGACGTACGCCCGCAGCGGCCCTTGCGCTGGTTGGCGCTGGCCTGGCTGACGGCCTCGATGGGGAGGCGCTGGACCTTGGTGCGATGGCTGTAGCGCGAGATGCGGGCGGTGCCCGGGTCGATCACGTACTTGATGCCGGGGACCGTCAGCGACGTCTCGGCCACGTTCGTCGCGAGGACGATGCGGCGGCCGGTGTGCGGCTGGAAGACGCGGTGCTGCTCGGCGTGCGAGAGACGGGCGTAGAGGGGGAGGACCTCGGTGTGGCGCAGGTTCTTCTTGAGGAGCGCGTCCGCGGTGTCGCGGATCTCGCGCTCGCCGGAGAGGAAGACCAGGATGTCGCCGGGGCCTTCGGCCTGGAGCTCGTCGACGGCGTCGCAGATGGCCGTGATCTGGTCGCGGTCGGACTCCTCGCTGTCCTCCTCCAGGAGCGGCCGGTAGCGGACCTCGACGGGATACGTACGCCCGCTGACCTCGACGATCGGCGCATCACCGAAGTGGCGGGAGAAGCGCTCGGGGTCGATGGTCGCGGAGGTGATCACGACCTTGAGGTCCGGGCGCTTGGGCAGCAGCTGGGCCAGATAGCCGAGCAGGAAGTCGATGTTGAGGGACCGCTCGTGCGCCTCGTCGATGATGATCGTGTCGTACGCGCGCAGCTCGCGGTCCGTCTGGACCTCGGCGAGCAGGATGCCGTCCGTCATGAGCTTGACGAAGGTGTCCTGGCCCACCTGATCGGTGAAGCGGACCTTCCATCCGACGGCCTCGCCGAGCGGGGTGCGCAGCTCCTCGGCGACGCGCTCCGCGACCGTGCGGGCGGCGATCCGGCGGGGCTGGGTGTGCCCGATCATGCCGCGGACGCCCCGGCCGAGCTCCAGACAGATCTTCGGGATCTGCGTGGTCTTGCCGGACCCGGTCTCACCCGCGACGATCACGACCTGGTGGTCACGTATCGCCGCGAGGATCTCGTCCTTCCTCTGACTGACCGGCAGCTGCTCGGGGTACGAGATCTGCGGCATCCGTGCGGCGCGCTCGGCGGTACGGGCGGCTGCCTTGGCCGCCTCGGCCGCGATCTCGTCCAGCACGGCCTGCCGCGCCTCGGGCTTACGGATCCGGCGGGTGCCTTCGAGCCGCCGGCCGAGCCGGTGCGCGTCGCGCAGCGGGATCTCGGCCAGCTGGGTCTGGAGATCGGCGAAAGTAGACATACGGAGTTCAGGATCGCACCCGCGCGAGCGGACTGGCGAACCCATTTGCGGTGGCGGCGCGGGGTCGCCCGGCCGGATGCGGCCCGGCGGAGTGAGATCGCCCGGCCGGACGAGGCCCGGCGGCCCGTACGATTGCGGCACATCGACCGATTACGGCAGCCGACGACCAGGAGACCGCCCGCCCATGCCCAGCGCCGGCAGCCGCCGGTGCCGCGACGCCTTCGCGGTGGTGGCCGCGCTGGTGGCGGTGCTGCGCGGGGTGCTGCTCGGCAGATTCGGCCGCCCCGAGGAGATCGCGGGCGCCGTCGCGTATCTGGGCGAGTCCGTACGGCGACTACGTCAGGGGCGCCACGCTCCGCGTGGACGGCGGCACGGTCCGCTCGGTGATCCGACCGGGAAGCCGCGTGACGTCACGGAAGGCAGGCGGCCGGCGACGTGCGGGCAGAGTGGACGCCGCCCGCACCGCTGGCACAGATGCCTCCCGCCGAGCCGCAGCGCACCATGCCCCGCCCTGTGATGGGCGGGGCGTGGCCGGAGCTCATGAAGGCGGAAAGCCGCCGACCCAGGGGGAGACCCCGGCCACTCCGAGCTTCCCGGCGGTCAGTTCCACGCTGCCTGTTCCGAGGGGGCGGGTGGAGGTGCCGGGCAGGACCCAGACCGCGCCGCGGTAGTTGTCCTCGCCCTCCGCGCCGATGATCAGGTCAGGATGGCCGTCCGCCTTGACGTCGCCGACCGTCAGCGTGAGACCGAACCCGTCGCCCCTCTCCGACACCCCGGGCACCGACCCGCTCTCCTGCGAGATCTCGTACGAGCCGGCGCCGGGCGTGCCGGTTCTCTGGCCGGGGATGACGACGACGGCTCCAGCCATCGCCTGGCCGTTGCGGTGCTGGCCGGGCACACCGACGATGATTTCGCCGAGGCCGTCGTTGTTCAGATCGGCCACGGCGACGGCCTGGCCGAACTTGTTCTTCTTCGTCGACGTGCCGTAGACGCCGGCCGTGTCCTGGCTGATGTGCACCGGTGCCGCAGCAAGACCGTCCGGGCCGCCGTACCAGAGGGTGATCTCGCCGCCCAGGTGGCCGTTGGTGCCGTTGGCCGGCTCGTCGGGGTCGCCGACGACAAGGTCGTGATAGCCGTCGCCGTTGACGTCTCCGGTCGCGGTGGTCGTGCCGTCGACGGGCAGGGGCCTGCTGCCGTCCACGGGGTCGACGTACACAAGCCCGCCACTGTTGCCACCGACCCGGACCGAAGTGACGATCCGCTCCGCGTGTCCGTCGTGACGGAAGTCCCCGAAGTCGGTGACGGCGACCGAGGGAGTGCTCCAGTTCCGCGATGCCGAGCCGACCGAGCCGTCGCGCTTGAACGTGCCGCTGAGCTCGATCGACCCGTCGTAGCCGCCGACCAGCACACGCGGGCCGCGACTGTCGCGCACCGCGGCGACATCCAGGCCGTACCGGCCGCCCCCGACCACCGGCACGGGGAGCGGGCTCCCGGCGGCCAGGCCGTTCTTTCCACCCCACAACACGGTGACCATGCCGGTGTGCGCGGCGCTCGTGCCCTCGTCGGGTGCGCCGACGACCAGGTCGCTGAAACCGTCCTTGTCCAGGTCGGCGAACGCCGTCGAAGCACCGAAGAGGTCGCCGGCCTCCGCGGTGCCCGGCACGCCGGCGCTGTTCTGGGTGATGACGGCCTTGCGCGCGGTCGAGACCCCGGTCCTGGAGCCATAAAGGACCACGACCGCTCCCGCCCCGACCTTGCCTCCCACCGTCGCCGCAGGCGCCGGGACGACCAGGTCGTGGTAGCCGTCCCCGTTGAAATCCGCCGGCGCGGCAATGGGCTTCGCCATGGCGTCGGCGGGCATGACGACCGAGCCGACCACGGCGGCGCAGGACACGGCAACCGCGGTCGCCAGCCTGCCTTTACCAGTTCTCCCCACCCTGTTTCCCCTCCCGATACGCAGTGAGACAACCAGATCGTACGAGTGCATCCGGCTGCTGGAGAGGGCCCGGTACCGATCACCATCGACCGCACGATCTGCGCTTGGCGATCGGCCGGCTCGTCCACCATCGGGCGTCCTCCTTCGGCTCCTGGGCACGGGCGTGGCTGCGCGGCCCTGCTCGCGCGACTGGGGCCGACCGTGGTCGGAACGGGTGTAGCAGACGAGCATCGAAATCGGCCGGTCCCGCTGCATCCCGCCCTACTGGGTGCCTGTCGTGTCGACGTTGCCCACCTCATGCGCGGCCGACCGTCAGCGAAGATGTCCACAGGGATCACCTGACCGTCTGCGAGGACGCGCCCGGCTACGAGGGGAAAGGCGGCCTACGTCCGGCGGCGGCCGACCGGCTTGGCCGGAGGCTCAGGGCCATCCGGCATGATCGGCGCACGCTCTCGTGAGCCGTTGGCGCACCGGTCGGCGCAACCGACACGAGAACACCCCCGCCGAAGATCTTCGACGAGGGTGTTTGCCCTGATGGGGGCGATTGTGGCTGGGGCCGGGGTCGAACCGGCGACCTTCCGCTTTTCAGGCGGACGCTCGTACCAACTGAGCTACCCAGCCACGCAGCTCTTGCGAGCTGCAGCGGTCCTGACGGGATTTGAACCCGCGGCCTCCACCTTGACAGGGTGGCGAGCACTCCAAACTGCTCCACAGGACCAGAGGTGATGCATTGTGCGAGACATAGTCTCGCACACGGTGATGCGTGCCCCCAACGGGATTCGAACCCGTGCTACCGCCTTGAAAGGGCGGCGTCCTGGGCCACTAGACGATGAGGGCTAAGGGCCCACCTGGGCGCTTCGCAGCGCGTCGGGGACGTGAGAAGCATATGGGATGCGGGGAGCTATCGCCAAAACGCTTTTCTCGGGGGTTCGGGCGTGGCCCCCCGAGGGGCGCAGCGCGGGGGCCGGGGTTCGCCTCCCGGGGAGGGCGGCCCGGCGGCCCGGCGGCGCCCCCCGCAACGGCGCGGTGGGCCCGGGGCACTCGCGGAACGACACGGCGGGAGTCACTCGGACGGCGTTGCCGAGGGGGATCCGGGCGGCGGTCCTGTCGCGGGTTCGGGGGTGGCCAGGTGGCGGCTGACCTCGGCCGTCGTGAGGCCCAGGCCGCCCAGGGTGATCTCGTCCCAGGCCTGGAGGCGCCGGGTGTCCCGGTCGAGGTAGAGGACGGAGGCTCGGACCTTCTCGGGCTCGTCGTTCTGGACCGCGCGCAGGCCGCCGCCGCCCGTGGAGCCCTCGATCTTGAGGCGGGTGCCGAGGGGGAGGAGCTCGGTCTCGCGGTGGTGGACGTGGCCGGCCAGGACGAGCGGGACCTCGCCGTCGGTCTCGCGGGCAGCCACGGGGTTGTGGGCGACGGCGATGTCGACGGGCGTTCCCGCGCTGTGCTGGTCGCGGAGGGCGGAGGCGAGGCGGATGCCGGCCATGCGTTCGGCGGGGTCGCCCTGGGGCCGGGTCGAGCGGTCCGGGGTGAACTGTGGGTCGCCGGTGCCGGCCACCCGCAGGCCCGCGACGGTGACCGCGCGGCCGTCGTCGAGGACGTGGACGTTCTTCAGGCGTTCCAGGTACCGCTGGGTGGTGGGCGAGTCGTGGTTGCCGCGGACCCAGACGTAGGGCGCGCCGAGGTCGGGGATCGGGTCGAGGAAGGTGTTCTCGGCGGCGGTGCCGTGGTCCATGGTGTCGCCGGAGTCGATGACGACGTCGATCTCGTACTGCTCCACGAGCGAGCCGATGATGTGCCACGCGGCCGGGTTGAGGTGGATGTCGGAGACGTGCAGGACGCGCATCGTGCCGGGGTCCGGCTGGTAGACGGGAAGCGTGGACGTCGCGTCGTACAGCTTCGTGACGTTGGTGACCAGGCGCGCCAACTCCTTCTGGTAGACGTCGAATTCGGTGACGATCGAGCGTGCGTTGCCGACGACGGAGGGGGCCGAGGACAGCAGTCCCGAGAACTTCGGCTCCAGCACGGACTTCGGGTTCCAGGTGGCGTACGCGCTGATGCCCGAGGCCGCGAGGAGTACGAGTGCGAGGCCGCCCGCCGCGAGCGCCCGGCGCGGGCGGCGGTAGACCGCGAGGCCGAGGGCGGTGGCGCCGGAGACGACGGCGACGCACGAGCGCCACGCCAGCTCGCGGGTGCCCGCCGTGACGTCCTGGCTGACCTCGGACTGGAGCCCCGAGAGGCGCTCGGGGTGCTCGACGAGGGCCTGGGACCGGACCGGGTCGAGCCGGTCGACATCCACGTCGAGGCGGATGGGCGCCACATGGGATTCGAGCTCCAGGGCGCCGAGCGGCGAGACGTTGATCTTCGTGCCGCCGGTGAGGGACGGGCGCAGGGTCATCGTCGTGTCCATCGGCCCCACGGGCGTACCGACGGCCCCGACGACGAGCAGGCCGAGCCATGCTCCCGTCAGGACGACGACGATCAGGGCGAGGGCGCGGGCGTAGGGACGTGTGGGGTGTGTGGGGTGCGAGAGATTGCTGGGGGTGTCGGGGAGAGGCTGGGCGAGGGTCACGGTGGGGCTCGACCGGCGGCGCGACCGGGCCCGGAGTGTTGACCGGGGCCGGTGGTACCGGCGCGTGATGTCGGTCAGGAGGGCAAGAAGCCGTTCACGAGCGCGGACCATTGGTCCCGTATGCCCAGGCTCGGGGTGGGCTATGCCCGCGGCCGGGGACGGGTGTGCGTGACAATGGCCGGGTGCTGGAGATGACGCGCGAGGAGTTCGAGGAACTGGTCGCCGAGGCGCTGGACAGGATCCCGCCGGAGCTGACGCGGCTGATGGACAACGTCGCGGTGTTCGTCGAGGACGAACCCACCGCCGACGATCCCGAGCTGCTGGGGCTCTACGAGGGGACTCCGCTGACCGACCGCGGCGAGTGGTACGCCGGCGTGCTGCCGGACCGGATCACGATCTACCGGGGGCCGACGCTGCGGATGTGCGAGTCGCGGGAGGACGTCGTCGCCGAGACCGAGATCACGGTGGTCCATGAGATCGCCCATCACTTCGGTATCGACGACGAGCGGTTGCACGCGCTGGGCTACGGGTGAGTTCTTCGCTCCCTCGCGGCAGCCGAGGGGGCTCCGGGCGTGTCCCTCGCAGGGCAAAGGGAGTTGGGCAGGGAAACCGCGTCCCGTGTCCCGGAGGTGCCGCTCGTGCGCCAGTTGTCCGCCCCCGGCCGTTGTGCCGTATGGATCGCCACCGTCCTGACGGTCGCGGCCTCCGCAGGCTGCATGAGCATCGGCGACGACGGCGGCGAAGGGGCGCCCGCGAAGTCCCCGCAGCAGAAAGGGGTCGCGGCCGAGCCCGACGGTGGCGGAGCCGCGCAGGGCGGTGCTGGTGGGCACGGTCGTACGGGCATGGGCGGAGCGGCGCAGTCCGGCGGGGCCGCGAGCAAGGGCGGTGAGGATGCGGGAGCCGGGGCGAGCCCGAGCGCGTCCGTGGCGCCGTCCGCGCAGCCGCCGAAGGGCGGTGGCAGCGGGAGCACCGGGAGTGTGAAGCCCGCCGATCCGCAGGGGCCCACGCCGCCGGCCGGTGAGCCGACCTCGTCGGCGGATCCCACGCCGCCGGCCGGTGAGCCGACCTCGTCGGCGGATCCCACGCCGCCCGGCCCGGACCCGTCGGGAGAGCCGACCGACCCGCCGTCGGCGTCGCCCGCCGCCGACACGCAGATGGGCGCGATGCGTGCGGCCGACGAGAACTGGGAGGGCGCGCGCGCCGAGCCGACGGCATCACCGCAGATGGAGCCCGCGTCGCGGGTACGGGGTCCGGGCGACGGGCGGTGGATGTGACGAGCGCCGCAGTGAGGTGGTTTGCCTTCGGGGGTGGAGGGTGCGTATGGTGGTAGATCGTTTGATCCCATTTGCCCGGCGCCACCACAGAAGCGCGCCGCGTGTGGCGCGTACTCTCCCTTGCCGTGGCTGACCGCATTGAGGCGGTCGAATTGCGAATCACGGAGTTTGGGCGCGTGCCGAGACTCCGGAAGGTTTCGCATTTCGCATGTCCATTTCCAGTTCTGACCGTGCCGTCCTGCCCCTGAACGACGAGATCGTCGACGTCGTCGAGGTCGAGGTCGAGGAGGCCGACACGGCCGCTGACGCCACTCCCGAGGCGACCTTCAACGACCTCGGACTCCCCGAGGGCGTCGTCCGCAAGCTCGCCCAGAACGGCGTCACCGTCCCGTTCCCGATCCAGGCCGCGACCATCCCGGACGCCCTGGCCGGCAAGGACATCCTCGGCCGTGGCCGTACCGGCTCCGGCAAGACCCTCTCCTTCGGTCTCCCGCTGCTCGCCACGCTGGCCGGCGGACACACCGAGAAGAAGAAGCCCCGCGGCGTCATCCTCACCCCCACGCGTGAGCTCGCGATGCAGGTCGCGGACGCGCTCCAGCCGTACGGCGACGTGCTCGGCCTCAAGATGAAGGTCGTCTGCGGCGGTACGTCCATGGGCAACCAGATCTACGCGCTCGAGCGCGGCGTCGACGTCCTCGTCGCCACCCCGGGCCGACTGCGCGACATCATCAACCGCGGTGCCTGCTCGCTCGAGCAGATCCAGGTTGCGGTCCTCGACGAGGCCGACCAGATGGCGGACCTGGGCTTCCTGCCCGAGGTCACCGAGCTGCTCGACCAGATCCCGACCGGCGGCCAGCGGATGCTGTTCTCCGCGACGCTCGAGAACGAGATCGACACGCTCGTCAGGCGCTACCTGGTGAACCCGGTCAGCCACGAGGTCGACGCCGCCCAGGGCGCCGTCACCACGATGACCCACCACGTCCTCGTCGTGAAGCCGAAGGACAAGGCGCCCGTCACGGCCGCGATCGCCGCCCGCAAGGGCCGCACGATCATCTTCGTCCGTACCCAGCTGGGCGCCGACCGCATCGCCGAGCAGCTCGTCGACGCGGGTGTGAAGGCGGACGCGCTGCACGGCGGCATGACGCAGGGCGCCCGTACCCGCGTCCTCGCCGACTTCAAGGACGGTTACGTCAACGCGCTCGTCGCCACCGACGTCGCCGCCCGCGGCATCCACGTCGACGGCATCGACCTCGTTCTGAACGTGGACCCGGCCGGTGACCACAAGGACTACCTGCACCGCTCCGGCCGTACCGCCCGCGCGGGCCAGTCCGGCACGGTCGTCTCGCTGGCGCTCCCACACCAGCGCCGCCAGATCTTCCGCCTGATGGAGGACGCGGGCGTCGACGCCTCGCGCCACATCGTCGGCGGGGCCGGCGCGTTCGACCCGGAGGTCGCCGAGATCACCGGCGCCCGTTCGCTGACCGAGGTCCAGGCCGACTCCGCGAACAACACCGCCAAGCAGGCCGAGCGCGAGGCCGCCCAGCTCGCCAAGGAGCTGGAGCGCGCCCAGCGCCGTGCCGCCGAACTCCGCGAGGAGGCCGACCGTCTGATCGCCCGCGCCGCGCGGGAGCGGGGCGAGGACCCGGAGGCCGCGGTCGCCGAGGTGACCGAGGCTGCAGAGGCGGAGGTCGTGGCCGCGGCTGCCGTCGTGGCGGAGCCGGTGCGCGAGACCCGCGAGGAGCGTCCGTCGTACCGCGACGACCGGGGCAACTACGAGCGCCGTGACCGTCGTGACAACGACCAGGGCGGCTTCCGTCGCGACGACCGTCGTGACAACGACCGTGGCGGTTTCCGCCGCGACAACGACCGTCCGTCCGGTGGTTTCCGTCGGGACAACGACCGTCGTGACGATCGTCGTGACAACGACCGTGGCGGTTTCCGCCGGGACAACGACCGTCGTGACGACCGCCGGGACGGCGACCGCGGTGGCTTCCGCCGGGACAACGACCGTCCCTCGGGTGGTTTCCGTCGGGACAACGACCGTCGTGACGACCGCCGGGACGGCGACCGTGGCGGCTTCCGCCGTGACGACCGTCGCGACGACCGCGGTGGCCGTTCCTTCGAGCGCCGTGACAACGACCGTCCGTTCAACCGTGACCGCCGTGACGAGCGCCCCTCGGGCGGCTTCCAGCGCCGCGACAACGACCGTGGCTTCGAGCGCCGTGACCACCGCGGTGGCAGCGACCGTCCGTTCAACCGTGACCGCCGCGACGACCGCCCCTCGGGCGGCGGCTTCCGCTCCGCCGGCCACGACCGCCCGTACGGCCGCCGTGACGACCACCGCGGCTCCGGCACCGGCACCGGCACCGGCTCGTTCGGCGGCGGCCGCCGTGACGACAAGCCGCGCTGGAAGCGCAACGGCTGACGTCGACGCCTGATGGGCGGTTGATCGACGCCTGACAGACGCCTGATGAGCGGGCCCGTACAGCACTTCGGTGCTGTACGGGCCCGCTACGACGGCGGTTGCCAGTCGAGCGGCGTGCAGGCCGGCTCTTCGTACACGTCCCTCGGCACGGGCTGGAACGTCCACAACGTCCTCACCTCGCCCGGCGACATCACCGGCGACCGGCTGCCCGACCTGGTCGCGCGCGCCGCGTCCACGGGTGACATCTGGCTGTACGCGGGCAAGGCGGACGGCCTGCTGAAGTCCGGAGTGAAGATCGGCACGGGCTGGGGTGCGTACAAGAAGGTCGTCGGCGTCGGCGACCTGAACGGCGACGGCAGGGGCGATCTGCTCCTGCAGGACGGCTCCAACGAGCTGTGGCGCCTCTACGGCCGCGACAACGGCACGTTCAACAGCCGCGTCCTGGTCTTCAAGGACTGGGGCGCCAACCGCGACACGATCGTCGGCATCGGCGACCTGAACCGTGACGGCAAGGCCGACCTGGTCTCCCGCGACACGGCGGGCAACCTCTGGCGCAACGACGGGAACGGGGCGGGCTCGTTCGGCTCCTCCAAGCTGCTCGGCGGCGGCTGGCAGGCGTACAAGAGCATCTTCTGAGGCTCCCGGGGCACCCACCCCGACGCACGTCCCGACACCCGCTCCGATGTGCCCCCGGCTCCCCCGCCGGGGGCACACCGCCAATACCCGATCGGCTGGTCGGTGCGGTCCGGCTATGCTCAGGGGTGTTGTGCCGAGGGCCGTTAGCTCAATTGGCAGAGCAGCGGACTTTTAATCCGTTGGTTGTGGGTTCGAGTCCCACACGGCCTACCGGACCCCTTGGGGTCGGAACCCTCGTTGACCTGCGTCGACGGGGGTTCTGTCGTTTCCGGGGCCTGCTCGGCGGCGAGATCCTCAGGCGAGGTGGTCACCATGTGGTCAGGCTCGTCATCGGCAGGCGCGGACTGCACCGTCTGCCGGGCCCGCGGCACGAGCGCGGAGCGCGGTCCGCTGCGTCCCGCCCGACTCCACCGAGCAGGTGCGAGTACGTGTCGGACGTGATCGTGATCGTGATCGTGGAGTGTCCGAGCCGCTTCGACACGATCGCCATGTCGACGCCGGCCGCGAGCATGAGCGACGCCTGCCCATGGAGCAGATCGTGCAGCCGCACCCGGCGCGGACCGGCAGCGTCGACCAGGGCGACGAACAGCTTCGTGACGTCGTCCGGCGCAGCGGATCGCCGTCCTCGCGGGCGAACACGAGACCGTCGTCGACGCACGCCTCGCCCCACGCCTGGCGCGCTCTATGAGCAGTTGCCGGCGGAGGCTCGCCGACGGGAGCCGATCCCCGCCGCGCCCGCGTGTGGCGCTGTGGACCGGACGTCATGGACCGTATGAGCGTCGAGGACGCGGCCCGCACCTGCTATTCGCCGGGCTGCCGTCGCTCGACGAACTCGGGGCCGCGAAAGCCGTGGCGGAGTTCGACCGGCCGTTCCCGAGTGCTCGACGGGCCCGCACGGAAACTGCGCAGCGCGGGCCCGTCGAGGTCACCGAGCCGGAACGCTCCCCGGTCGGTGGGCACAGCTCTCAGAGCAGCGACTTGTACGTCTGCCAGCCGCTGCCGATCTTCACCCGGGCGGAGAAGATGCCGGAACCCGTGCCGTTGTAACGCCACAGCACACCAGCCGTGTCCCGCGCCACCAGATCCACCTTGCCGTCGCCGGTGATGTCACCGACACCGGCGATCGCGTTGTAGATCTGCCACCCGGACCCCACTTTCACCCGGCCCTTCAGCGTGCCCTTGCCCGTGCCGTCGTACCGCCACAGCACACCAGCCGCGTCCCGGGCCAGCAGGTCACCGGCCTTGTCGCCGTTCAGGTCACCGACACCCACGACCGCGTTGTAGATCTGCCACCCGGGGCCGACCTTCACCCGGGCCCTGAACGCGCCCGCGCCGTTGTCCGCGTACAGATACAGCTCGCCCGCCGGCGTACGCGCCAGCAGATCGGCACGCCCGTCACCCGTCAGATCACCCGGCGAGGTCAGCACGTTGTAGATGTTCCAGCCCGAACCGATGACGCGCTTGGCCCCGGTTGGCGCGAACGCCTTGCCGCAAGCCCCGTCGTAGCGCGTCAGCACACCCGAAGAGTCCCGCACCAGCACGTCGTTGCACCGGTCGCCGGACAGATCCCCGAACGGGACGACGACCGAGGCCGTCGGCCAGCCCGCCGCCGACACGCCCGTACCGAAACCGCCCGTGCTCGTACCCGTACGCACCGCCAGCGACCCGCCCGACGTCAGGCCCAGCAGATCACCCCGGCCGTCACCGCTGAAGTCACGCCACTTGGGCACCGGCTTGGGCGGAGCGGGGGGAGCGGGCGCGGTGGTGGCGGCGCGCACCTGGGTGGTCGCGTCCCTGGTGTCCTGCGCCCACATGGTGGCCTGCGTCCACACAGCGACGGGGCGGTTGCCGGCGTCCACGGTGACCTGGCCCTGGCTGTTGCCCTGGGTGTTGGTGCTCAACCGGACGGGCGAGGTCCAGACCCCGTTCACCCGGGAGGCGGTGTACAGCGCGTACGTGGGGCTGTCGCCGGGAACCTCCTGGCGCCAGACGGCATGCGCGGTGCCGTCCGCACCCACCGTCAGGTCGAATCGATCGTCCAGCACGTGGTAGGTGGAGAGCTGCTTCACGGCGGACCACGTGCCCGTGGCCGCGGACCGTGTGGTGGCAAGCACGACGACGCTGCCGACGGCGTCGCGGCCGCCCCAGAGCACGGTGATGTCGCCCTCGGGGCCGACGGCCAGGTCCCGCACGGGCAGGACCCCGACACCGGGGATCGGCTCCGCAGCTCCCCACGTGCGGCTGCCGGCCGGCCGCTGCGCGAGCATCGTGGACTCGTACGCCGTCCACACCAGCGCGGCCCGGCCGTCCCTGCCCAGCGTCAGCGAGCTGCCGTCCACGTAGATCCCGGACTCCGGACCCGGAGCGTAGACGGTGACCGGTGCGGACCAGTCCTGGCTGTCGGCCGCCAGGTCGACGACCTTGACGGAGTGGCCGTAGTGAGCGGAGGTCTTCTCGAAGGACAAGGTCGCCGTGCCGTCGACCGCGTACACGAGCTGGGGACTGGTGACGTCCGGCTGTCCCGGCGTGCCGACGTCGATCTGCGCCGGCTGCGACCAGGCGGCACCGGGCGCCGGGCGGACGGACGAGAAGAGGCCGAACCACGACGGGTCGCTGGTCAGGTCCCGCCAGACGGCGACGAGCTTCCCCGAGGGCGAACCCACCAGCCGCGCGTCCCGGATGGCGTCCGAGGCGGCGATGTCGGACGGGTCCGACCAGGTGGTGGCACCGGCCGCGAGCACGGACATCCGGAAGACGCCGCCGAGCCTCTCACCGTCGGGCGGGATGTCGTTCCGGTACTCCGTCCAGGCCGCGATGACGGAACCGTCGGCCGAGGTGACGAGCTGAGCACCACCTCGCGCTGTGGGGGTCGTGGCCAGCACATGCGGCGCGCCCCAGACGGTGCTCCCGGCCGCGCGAACAGCCACGACCAGCTCACGCTTGCTCTTGTCGGCGGGCTTGCGGTTCCACAGCGCGACGACGGCTCCGTTCTTGGCCGTCTTCACGTCAAGGACGTCTTGGATGGTGGTGCCGTCCGTCAGCGGTACGGACGCCGCCCACGGGTCGAGCGCCGCCGCGGTGGCGGTGGCGGCGACAGCCGTCCGGGCGGCCGGAGCGGCGAACGCGGCAGGGATGCCGGTCGCGGCGATACCGAGCCCGAGGACAGGTACGAGTGCGCTGCCGAGAACCCGGCGTACGGTGGTCCGCCGGGGCTGAGTGTGGTGACTCACTGGTGTCTCCATGGATGTGACGGACGCATGGAGAGGACGCGGCACGATCTGCCGCGGTCGACACTGTGAAGTGGTGAACCCCCTGGACCAACCCCCCATGCGGTGGGGGGAGAGTAACACCGGCGCCAGGGACGGCCATCCAGCCCTGGCTCCAATCGTGACCACCACGTGAGCACCCTCACCGTGACCAGTGGCGAAGTGCCGGCTGTCGGATGCCGAATCCGTAGGAACCACAGGCCGGACGAGTCCCTCGACCTCGACCTCGCATCCTCACCGACCCCGCCTGGCCCGCCCTCACCACCGCACTCGCCGACGCCGAAGCCCGCGGTCACCAACCCCACCAGCTCCTCCAGCAAGCCGCCGCCCAGCGCGAACCGACCACAGCGCGCCATCCCGCCCGGTCCTGATCACCCCCATCCACCACGCCGGCCGAAGCCCCGCCGCCAACCCCCGCGCCGAGGCCGCCCGCCGACGCTCGACCATCGCGGTCCGCATCCACGCTCGGCCGACCCGAGACGATCAGCGCTCGAAGCTGCCCATCGTCCTCGGCAATGACAACCGCCGGCACCGTCGACAGATGTCGCGAACCGACGCGGGGCTTGCCGTGCGCAGTAGAGCCGGCAGAAGCCGTCGACCCACTCGTTGCCGTCGTCCATGGCGGTCGGCGCGGGCAGCCCGCCGCGGGCGAATTCGGCGATCCCGGGAATCACCCTGTGCGGTCGCCCCCGTCAGGCCGGCGCGAGCCGACATGAGGAGCGGGCGCTGTCTGTGCCTAGACGCATTAATTATTTGCCTAATGCCTTTAGGGAAGCTTAGCGTCGGAGGCATGAAGGCACTGACCGAACAGGACATCCGCGCATCGTTCGTCAACTGCTCGAAGGGTGAGGCCAAGCGGCTGGCCGTCCCGCGCGATCTCGCCGAGCAGCCCTGGGACGACCTCGACTTCCTGGGGTGGCGTGATCCCGCCGCGCCCGACCGGAGCTATGTCGTCGCCGAGCGGGACGGCCGAATCGTCGGGGTGTCCCTGCGCTTCCCGTCCCGGCAGCGCGGCTATCTGCACCGCAGCATGTGCTCCCTGTGTCTGACGACCCACCCGGGAGGCGGCGTCTCGCTCATGACCGCCCGCAGGACCGGCCAGGCGGGCCGCGACGGGAACTCCGTCGGCATCTACATGTGCACCGACCTCGACTGCTCCCTCTACGTACGCAGCAAGAAGCAGTCGGTGCCCGGCGGGCGCCTCCAGGAGTCGCTCACGGTGGAGGAGCAGATCGAGCGCACCAGGGGGAATCTCCATGCGTTCCTCGATCGGCTGTGACCCGACGTGATCCGACAAGGTGCATCGGGTGCCAGTCGCGGGAAAACTGGACTTATGACTAGCAAGGCACTCCTGGAGGGTGGCCCGGAGGATCTGTCAGGACAGATCGTGCCGATCACCCCTCCCGGACAGGAGCTGAAGATTCCGCACCGCGGCGGGTACGAGCACTTCAAGGTCACGTCGCGCCATGAGGACAGCCCGGAGGGGCGGCTGCCCGTGTACGAATGGTGGGAGCGCACGGAAGTCGCCGAGTAGGCCCCGCGGCCCGCGGGACGTGGACGTGAGGGACCCGGTCGGACGCCCGGTACAGGCCGGGCCCTGCCGGTGTGATGGGGGTCGTCCGGAACTGCCCGGCAGCCGCACAGGAGCCGCCCGCGGCACCCCGCGACCGTAAATGGAGTGGATCTTGCTCCTGATGGCGTAAGGTGGTGTTCACCGACGCGGGGTGGAGCAGCTCGGTAGCTCGCTGGGCTCATAACCCAGAGGTCGCAGGTTCAAATCCTGTCCCCGCTACTCAAGGCCGAAGGCCCGGATCCTGATGGATCCGGGCCTTCGGTGCGTCTGGGTCCGGCCGCGCCGGGCCCAGCCCGCTCGCCGCTTGACCTTTACGCAACGTCAAGTTCTAGCGTGAAGGGCATGGAGTGGTCGATCCAGGAAATCGCCAGGAAAGCCGGTACGACGAGCCGCACGCTCAGGCACTACGGGGAGCTGGGGCTGCTCGTGCCGAGCCGAATCGGCAGCAACGGCTACCGCTACTACGACCAGGACGCCCTGATCCGGCTGCAGCGCATTCTGCTGCTCCGCGAGCTGGGGCTCGGGCTGCCGGCGATCGCGCAGGTCCTGGAAGGACAGCGGGACACGGCCGCCGCCCTGCGCACCCATCTGAGGTTGCTGGAGCAGGAGCGGGAGCGCATCGGGCGGCAGATCGCCTCGGTGCGGACCACTCTCGACCGCACGGAGAGAGGAGAGGAACTCATGGCGGAAGAAGTCTTCGACGGCTTCGACCACACCCAGTACGAGGAGGAGGTCACCGAGCGCTGGGGCCGGGATGCATACGAGAGGGGCGACCGCTGGTGGCGTTCGCTCAGCGCCCAGGAGAAGCAGGCCTTCCAGGACCGGCAGGCCGGGATCGCCCGTGACTTCGGCCAGGCGCTCAAGGACGGGCTCGCAGCGGACAGCGACGAGGTGCAGGCGATCGCGCAGCGGCATGTCGAGTGGCTGTCGGTGACGGTCACGCCGACGAAGTCGTACGTCATCGGGCTCGGCGAGATGTACGTCGCCGACCCGCGCTTCGCGGCGAACTACGACCGGCACGGCGAGGGCGCGGCGGCGTTCGTTCGCGACGCGATCAAGGTGTACGCGGAGCGCAACCTCGGCGACGACTGACAACGACCGGCGCGGGCTGCCGCGGAGGCCCACGACGGCCCACGACGGCCCACGGAGGCCCGCGAAGGGCCACAGCGGGCCACGACGGGTGACGGCGGACGACGACCGCGCCCGACCGAGACCCGTTGTTCCCGAGGTCACCAGGAGGGCCCCCTGGTGACCGGCGGCCCGGACCGCCCGATCGGTCGACGTGGCACCGGACGCAGACCCGGGAGCTAGCCCGGTTGGCCGACGGCGATTCGCTGCGCTGCGCGGCTCCGGCCAGCCTGGGTGGGGCACGGTAGGTCCGCACCGTGGGCGGACCGGGCAGGAGACCATCGGTGGGGCAGCGAACAGGCGACAGCGACGACGGCATCGGCGATGACGGCGCCGCGCCGCGCCGGGACGGCGGCCGCCGGATCGCCCAGGTGCTGCCCGTGCTGCTGATCGTGGGCGGGATTTTCTTCGATGTGGCCACCCCGGCGTCGTACACCGCATCGCCGCTCTTCGCCGCATCTCCGCTGGTGGCCGCGCCCTTCTTCTCCCCGCTGTACACCCTGCTGGTCGGCGTCGGCGCCCTCGCGGCGGAAGCGGGGCTGCAGGTGTACAACGGCACGTTCACCGAGATCCCGTCGGTGACCGAGATGCTGACCGTGCTCACCGTCGCCGTGATGGCCCTCTTCATCAACCAGGTCGTACGTCGCGGCAGCGCGCGACTCGCCTCCGCGCGCGTCGTCGCGGAGGCCGCCCAGCGGGCCGTGCTGCCCTCGCCCGCCGCGCGGATCGGCGATCTGCAGATCGCCGCGCGGTACGAGGCGGCGCAGGCGGACGCGTTCATCGGCGGCGACCTGTTCGCCGTGCAGGACACTCCGTACGGGGTGCGGCTGGTGGTCGGGGACGTACGGGGGAAAGGGCTGAACGCGGTCGAGGAGGTGGCCGTCGTGCTCGGTGCGTTCCGGGAGGCGGCCGAGCAGGAGCCCACCCTGGAGGGGGTTGCGCAGCGGCTGGAGCGGGCGCTGAAGAGAGGTGGCACGCGGCGCTCGGAGCCCGACGTGTTCGAGGGGTTCACCACGGCCCTGCTCGCCGAGATCCCGCGCGGCGTCGGACGGGTGCGGGTGGTCAACCGGGGCCATCCGCCGCCGCTCGTGCTGCACGCGGACGGCGTGCTGGACGTGCTGGAGCCGAGCGAGCCCGCGCTGCCCCTCGGCATGGGCGATGTCGGCACCTGGCCGGACCGGGTGGACGAGGCGGCGCTCCCGGCCGGGGCCACGCTGCTGCTCTACACGGACGGGCTGTCCGAGGCGCGTGACGAGCACGGCACCTTCTACGACCCACGCGAACGGCTGAGCGGTCGAATCTTCCCCGGCCCCGAGGAACTGCTGGACGCGGTCGTCGCCGACGTGCAGCGGCACACGAACGACGGGTCGACGGACGACATGGCGCTGCTGGCGGTCAGCCGACCGGGGGAGCGGCAGCCGGAGCGGCGCCGCACGATGCCGGTGGTTCCCTGAATCGCCCACGGCTCCTCCTGTCGCGACGGAGCGTGATCGAAAGGAAGCCCTCCGCATAACATTTGATGCACCGTCAGAAACTGGGGGGTAGGTGAGGGGAGGTCAACTCGCCCGTTTCCCCCCTCTTGTGCCCGGAAAGTCCAGGCCAAAGTCGTTAACGATCAGTGGGAACGGCTTGGAATACCGCCCCGGTGTCTATTAACGTTCGATAACGCAGCGCGGTCGTCCCAGCCGTCGCAAGAGACGGCACCGCGCGCACGCGCCGAATTCCGCAAGGGAACCGGGGAACCACCAATTGGGGTGAATCGGGCACTTTATGGTGCTCGTAGGAGACCTTCCTGCTCCGAACCCGTCAGCTAACCCGGTAGGCGAGAAGGAAGGAAAGGAGCACGCCTCCGTGGCGTCCAACGAGCCTGCCCTCCAAGAGCCTCCCACCACCGAATGGTTCCCCGCCGGCGAGTGGGTCCCCACGGCCGGCGCGGAGGAGTGGAACCCGACCGAGGAGTCCGTCCGCCCGGTCCGAGGCAGGCACCGCGTCGTCAAGCAGCGCAACGGGCTCGCCCGGAGCTCCACCGTCCTCGGGGTCGGCGTCATCGCCGCGGTCGGCGCCGGCGGCATGGCCACCGCGCAGGACAAGCCCGCCGTCTCCATATCCCTGCCCGACACCATCACGGACAACCTCCCGGACGCCAAGTCGCTGCCGGGCGTGGGCTCCCTGATGTCGGACGGGTCCGACGAGCAGGACGGCAACGGGAACGCGGCGCCGCTCACCGCGCTCTCCGTCGCCGACACGGCGTCGGCCACGGACGGCGGGGAGAACGCGGCCGGCGCGGGCGAGGCGCTTCGCGCCCGCATCCTCCAGCAGGCCGAGCAGCAGCAGGCCGAGGCCGACGCCGAGGCGAAGGCCGCCGCGGAGAAGGCCGCCGCCGAGAAGGCGGCCGCCGAGGCGAAGGCCCAGCAGACCGAGGCCGAGGCCGCGGCCGCGGAGGCGAAGCGGCTGGCCGAGGAGGAGGCGGCGCGCAAGGCGGAGGCCGAGCGGCTCGCCAAGCTCGCCGCGAGCTACTCCCTGCCGACGTCCTCTTACACGATCACCTCGACCTTCGGCCAGGCCGGCTCGATGTGGTCCTCCGGCTACCACACCGGCCTCGACTTCGCGGCGCCCACGGGTACGCCGGCGAAGGCCGTGCACGGAGGCACCGTCAAGTCGGCGGGCTGGTCCGGATCCTACGGCTACCGCGTGGTGCTGGAGCTCGAGGACGGCACCGAGATCTGGTACGCGCATCTGTCCTCGATGACCGTGTCCGCCGGACAGACGGTCACCACCGGCGAGACGATCGGCCGTGTCGGCGCGACCGGCAATGTCACCGGACCGCATCTGCACCTCGAGGTGCACACCGCGGGCGGCACCGGGATCGACCCGTCGGCGTGGCTGCGCGACAAGGGCCTGAGCATCTGACTCACCGCTTCGGCGGTTCGGCGGCTTGATGCTTCGGTGCTTCGGCGGTTCGTGATGCGCCGAAGCCCCGATGCCCCGATGCGTCGTACGACTCCCGACGTTGGCGTTCGCGTCCACGATCACGCTGCACGTCGCTTTTCACGCTCATATCGCTTCGCCCGATTCCGGGCGTCCGTTCCGGGCGTTTCCTCGCGCTCGTACGACCCCGGCAGCCCTGGCGGCACCCCCCCGACGTCAGGGCTGTCGGCCTATCCCCGGTACGGGTTGTAGCCCCCGTAGTCCCGGTACGGCGCCGGAGCCGGGGCCGGAGCCGGAAGCAAGACCCTGCCCGACGCCTGGGCGGCGTACGTCAGGGCCGGGGACGCGATGTGCTTGCGCTGCCAGAGGTGGTGGAGCAGTTCCTGCTCGCGGGCGACGAAGTCCGGGCCCGCCGTGCCTCGGTGGGCGCGGTGGCGCAGGAACGCGAGGGAGGTCGCGAAGGCCTCGTACTCGGACACGGCGCGGGCGGCCGCGGGGCCGTGGGTGCGGCCCGCCATGTCGCGGGCCATCGTGCGCGCCCGCATGGAGGACAGGGCGAGCGGCTCGGCGGGGGAGAGCCAGCCCGCCGCGGCGTACGCGGGGAGCTGGGCCGCGACGGTGCGGAGCTCACGCTGCCGGGTCCAGACCGCCAGCCAGGTCAGCAGCCCGAAGGCCGGGACCATGAACGCCGCGTACACCGCGTAGAAACCCCACGGGCCGAACACCCCCGAGCCGTTCCACAGCGCATGCATGCCCATCGCCAGCGCAAGGCCGAGCAGCGGCAGCGCGGTCCTGCGGAACCTCCGCCGCCGTGCCGTGATCGCCGCGAAGCCGAAGCCGATGCCGGTCAGCACGGTGAAGAGCGGATGGGCGAACGGCGACATCACGATCCGTACGAAGAAGGTCGCCGCGGTGACGGACGCGAAGCCTGAGTGGCCGAACTCCTGGTCCTCGCCGAACGCGTTGCCGAGATAGAGGATGTTCTCGGTGAAGGCGAAGCCGGTCGCGGTGAATCCGGCCACGACGACCCCGTCGACGATCCCCGTGAAGTCCCGGCGCCGGAAGAGGAAGACGAGCAGGACGGCGGCCGCCTTGGCGCTCTCCTCCACGATCGGGGCGATGACGGTCGCGCCGATCGTGTCCGCTGATGTCGGATCGGCCGTCGCGGTCGCTATCCACTGGGTCGCGAACGAGTTCGCGATGATCGCCACGAGCGCGGCGGCGCAGGCCCCCCAGGCAAAGGCGAAGATGAGGTTCCGCCACGGGCCCGGCTCGACGCGGTCCAGCCAGCGGAACGCCGCCATCAGCAGCGGGACCGGCAGCACGGCGAGGCCGAGGCCCACCAGAAAGCCCTCGGTGCCGGTCTGCTCGCGCACGAGCGCGAGGATGACCAGGCCGGAGAGGCCGAGCAGGGTGACCAGGGCCCCGGCCCGCAGGGCCTTGCTCCGCCAGAGGGCGCGGCTCGGCCGGTAGCGCCACTGCGCACGCGCCGGCACTGCGTCGAACAGGGGCTGTTCGTCGCACGCCGGGACGGCGGGGTGCGGCGCGGCCGGTTGCGGCTGCGGGGACCAGTCGGACACGCGACGACCCTAACCAGGGGCACTGACAGTGCGCGACGGGGTTACGCGACGGACTTGCCCGGCGGGTCGGGCGGCGCCCGGGGTGCTACCTGCGGCGGAACAGCAGGTCGTGCACCACATGCCCCTTGTTCAGGCCCTGCCCCTCGAACCGGGTCAGTGGCCGGAAGGCGGGGCGGGGCGCGTATCCGCCGTCCGCCTGGGTGTTCTCGAAGCCGGGGTGTGCGGAGAGGACCTCGAGCATCTGCTCGGCGTACGGCTCCCAGTCGGTCGCGCAGTGCAGTACCGCGCCCGGCTTCATCCGGCTCGCGGCGAGCGTGAGGAACTCGGGCTGGATCAGCCGGCGCTTGTGATGGCGCTTCTTCGGCCACGGGTCCGGGAAGTACACGCGGAGCCCGTCGAGCGCGTCCGGGGTGAGCATCTCGCGGAGCAGGATGATCGCGTCACCGTTGGCCACACGGACGTTGGTGAGGCCCGCGCGGTCCGCGAGCCCGAGGAGATTGCCCTGGCCCGGCGTGTGCACGTCGACCGCGAGGATGCCGGTACCGGGGTCGGCGGCGGCCATCTGGGCGGTCGCCTCGCCCATCCCGAAGCCGATCTCCAGGACGACCGGCAGTCCGTCGAACATCTCGGCGAGATCGAGGGTCCGCAGCCCGTCGATGTCCAGCCCCCAGGTGGGCCACAGCCGCAGAAGCGCCTCGCCCTGGCCGGCGGTCACCCGGCTCCGGCGCGGCTGGAAGCTGCGGATCCGGCGCTCGTGGTGCGACCCGGCCGGATCGGCGGCGGGCCCGCCCGGGAACCGCGGCTCGCCCTTCGGGCGGGGACCCTTGGTGGTGACGTTCTCGAACTCAGACACAATGCCCCGATTGTACGGCGGGTGGTGTGTGCCTGCGGCGGGCTTCTCTCCGCCCTGGTGCCCCGCGGCAGGCGGGGCTCGTCCGGAGTCGTCCGATGACGGACAGGCTCGTCCGGAGTCGTCCGATGACGGACAGGCTCGTTCCGAGTCGTCCGATGACGGACACCCGGGCTGTACGGACGGTAGCGGGCAGGCAGGCGTCGCACGGCCGCGGTCAGGGCACGGGCGGGGCCCTGGTCCGCATGATCAGAATGATCAGAGGCAGCGCCTCACGCCAGGTGTGCCAGCGCCCGCCTTGCCACCTCGCGGCCGATCGGGAGCGATGCCGTCGCCGCCGGGGACGGTGCGTTCAGGACGTGGACCGTGCGAGGGGCCTCCTTGATGAGGAAGTCGTCCACAAGGGTCCCGTCCCGCAGCACCGCCTGCGCCCGCACCCCCGCCGCCACCGGCCGCAGGTCGTCCTCCGTCACCGCGGGCAGCAGCCGCTGCACCGCCTCCGCGAACGCGCGCTTCGACAGCGAGCGGTGCAGCTCGCCCGCGCCGTACCGCCAGTGGCGGCGGGCGATCCGCCAGGACCCGGGCCAGCTCAGCGTCGCCGCGAGCTCGCGCGGGTGGAGCGTCGACCAGCCGTATCCCTCGCGGGCGAGCGCCGGCACCGCGTTCGGACCGACGTGGACAGCGCCCTCGATGCCCCGGGTGAGGTGCACACCGAGGAAGGGGAACGCGGGGTCGGGCACCGGATACACCAGCCCGCGCACGAGCTCGGGGCGACTCAGCTCGTAGTACTCCCCCCGGAAGGGGACGATCCGCATGCCGGGCTCGTCGCCCGTGAGCCGCGCGACCTCGTCGCAGTGCAGCCCCGCGCAGTTCACCAGGACCCGTGCCCGGACGATCCTCCCCCTGCCTTCGGCGCGGGGACCCCCGGAGGACGTACGGACCGCGACACCCCACGGGCGCCGGTCGACGGCCCGGACCTGCTCGCCGTAGAGGACCTCCGTGCCCGAGGCGCCCGAGGTCTCCGCGAGCTGCGCCGCGACCGCGCCGAAGTCGCACACCCCGGTCGTCCCGACATGGATCGCCGCGACGCCCTGCACCTGCGGCTCGTACTCCGAGATCTGCGCGGGGCCCAGCTCGCGCACCGGAATCCCGTTCTCCCTGCCGCGCTGCACGAGGGCGTGCAGCCGCGGCAGCTCCTCGCGCCCGGTGGCGACGATCAGCTTTCCGGTGACCTCGTACGGAATTCCGTACTCCGCGCAGAACTTGACCATCTCCGCCGCGCCCCGCACGGCGAACCGCGCCTTCAGCGACCCCGGCCGGTAGTAGATCCCGCTGTGGATCACCCCGCTGTTCCGCCCGGTCTGGTGGCGTGCGGGGCCGGACTCCTTCTCCAGCACCACGACGGAGGTGCCGGGCGCGGCGCGCGTCAGGGCGTACGCCGTCGACAGACCGATGATCCCGCCGCCGATCACCAGCACGTCGCAGTCGTATGCCGCCGTCATGACACTCCTCCCGCCCCCGATAGTGCACTGGCCCAGTGACAATCGCGTTAAACCAGGTGGGACACGCCACACGGATCGGGTACGGCTGGCCCGTACCGGCTACAGCCGGGCCCGTACCGGGGGTACGGCCTACGCAGGGGCCATCAGCAGCGGCCGTGCCCGCTCCCGCAGCTCCGCCACGCGCGGCTCGTCGCCGTACGGCTCCAGTCGGTGCAGCAGGTCCCGTACGTACTCCGTCGTACGCGCGGACGAGATGCGGCCCGCGACCTCCACCGCCCGCGTCCCCGCCGCGCACGCCGCGTCCAGGTTCCCCGACTCCAGCTCGGCCACGGCGCTCACGACGAGCCGCAGCCCGTGCGACCGTACGAACTCCTCCGTCGGCCGGGACAGCGCCTGCTCGGTGAAGCGGCGGACCTGGCGGGGGGCCTTCAGGTCGCGGTAGCACTCGGCGGCGTCGGCGGCGAACCGGTCGTACGAGTAGAAGCCCAGCCAGGACGGGTCGGGGTCGCCGTCGCGGGCCCGCTCGAGCCAGGCCTCCGCGGCCTTCAGCGCCGCACCGGCCGTGGCCGCGTCGCCCGCCTTTGCATGCGCCCGGGCCTCCACGAGGCGGAAGAAGCTCATCGTGCGGGCGGTGGCGAGTCCTCGGTTGCGTTCCGCGGCCGCCTGGGCGAGGTCCACCCCCTCGTCGGCGAAGCCCCGGTACGTCGCCTGCAGCGACATCGACGCGAGGACGTACCCGCCGAGGGGGACGTCGGCGGCGGCGCGGGCGAGGCGCAGCGCCTGGATGTAGTACCGCTGCGCCGCCTCCTGCTGGCCCGTGTCGAAGGCCATCCAGCCGGCCAGCCGTGTGAGCTCCGCGGTCGCCCCGAACAGCGCGCGGCCGACCTCGTCCGAGTACGAACCGAGGAGCAGCGGCGCCGCGTCGACGCGTAAGCACTCGGGAACCATGGACGAACGCCAGTCCCCGCCGCCGTACTTGGAGTCCCAGCGGCGCGCGTCCTCAGCTGCCTCGCGCAGCTTGGCGACATCGGTGTGGCCGACGCGGACGTGGCCGTCCTCGGACGTGCCCTCTGCGGCCGGAACGTCGGAACCTCCGTCCGCGGAATGCTCCGTCGACCGTTCGCCCGCGCGGTCCGCGTTCCGCTCCACCGAAGGATCCGCGGGGGTGATCAGCCAGCGGGACGCGGGCGTCGCGTACGCGCTCACCGCGAACGAGCCTGCCAGCGACTGCCAGATCCCGCCGCCGCCCGCCCGCCGCCCGGCCAGATCCAGCCGGTACAGCTCGGTGGCCGACTTCACCGCCTCGCCCACGTCGCGCGGGAAGGCGAGCCCGACCTCCGGGGCCGGGTCGGCGTCCGCGAGTCCGATCTCGTGCAGGGGCACGGGGCGGCCCAGCTTCTGCCCGATGGCGGCGGCGATGAGATGGGGCGCGGCGCCCTGCGGCACCATGCCCTTGGAGACCCACCTGGCCACCGACGTCTTGTCGTAACGAAGGGTCAGACCCCGCTGCGACCCGAGGTCGTTGACCCGCCGGGCGAGGCCGGCGTTGCTGATTCCCGCGAGGGCGAGAACGGTGCCGAGTTTGTCGTTCGGCCCGCGTTGCTCCCTGGACATGCGCCACCCCTCGACACACAGACGGCCGCCGGGGCGCCCGGTGCAGGCGCACGGCATTCGTGCTGCGTTCTCCCCCGGGGACGCCCCTTTGATTCCCGGCCGCAAGAGCGCGTGGCCGAGCCCCTCGGAATATGCACCCCCTGCGGAGAACAGCAGTGACACACAGCGTAGTTCGCCGGATCCCGACCGTTAAGGGGTGGTGTTCCGTATGGCGGGATTGTTGTGCGTTCCGGGTCGATCCCGGCCGTCGTCGTGCTCCCGGTGTGTGGCCGTGCGCCCGTCCGTGCGCTCTCGCCCGGCCGTGGCGGGAGCGCTTCCATGAGTGCTGCGTGGGTCGGCCCGCTGGCGCAGGGTTCCAGTGGGCTGGGGGAACACCGCCGCCTCAATCCCCGCGGGTGGCGGACCGGTCCGGGAGGCGAAGGGCGCCTCCCGGACTGTGCGTATGGCGAGAGTGTCGGACTGGCGTTCGGTTTCGTGATGTTCGGAGAATGGCCGAATTTCACCCTTCCTTCGCGTACTCTCCGCACCTTCCGGAGCGTGGCGCTGTTGCCTTTCGGACCGACGGCAAATGGCCAATGCCAGAGGCGCGTTCACTTTTTGCGCACGCGACCCGGAGCCCCTCCTGTGCGCCGTTGTCGTGGCAGCATGTCCTCATCGAAGTGTGCCGAATCGGGTGGTCCGAGGGTGCCGAGGGTTGTCCACAGGCTGTGGAGGCGCGATGCGGTGGCTGGTGGGGTGGAGCAGTATCGCCGCAAGCTTCGGGACGGCGGGCTCCGTCCGCACCACCACCGGAGCGAGTGCCGGAGCCAGTGCCGGAACGGGCCCTTCGAACACCGGCGACGAGAGCCGCACCGTCCACCCCGACGGCGCCCAGCTGCTCTGGGGTGACCCCGATCCGCTCTGGGCGGTGGGCGACTGGCGGCCGGACGAAGTGCGGGTCGTCACGGTCGACCCCTTCACCCGCCTTGCCGTACTGGGGTGTTGCGCCGCCACGGACGAAGAACTCCGCGTCGGCCTCTTCGCGGCGCGGGGCGGCGCGCTGAGGCATCTCACCGCGTGGGCCGGCAGCTACACGGCTGTGGTGCAGGTCGGCCGCCGCATCACCATCGCCGGAGACCTGGCCGGTGCGCGGCCCGTCTTCTACACGCCCTGGGCCAACGGCACGGCGTACGCCACCGCCGCCCTCCCCCTGGCCGACCTCATCGAGGCCCAGCTCGACATCGGGTACCTGGCCGCGCTGCTCGCCTGCCCCGAGACCCCGGAGGCGCTGCGCGACTCCACCCCGTACGCGGGCGTCAAGCGCATCCCGCCCGGCCATGCGCTGATCCTCCGCGAGGGCTCGCGCGAGATCACCGGATACGAACCGGTCGCCTCGCTCGCCGTCGCCGCGCCCCAGCTCGAGGTGGACCGGGCGATGGACGCGATGCGGGACGCGCTGGTCGACGCCGTGCGCGCGAGACTCACCGCGCCCCGGCACGCGCCCGAGACACTGCCGCCCGACCCCGGTCCCGTGCCGGGGATGGGCCCGGCGGAACGGCGCGCGGCACGGGGCGCGCCCGCGCCCGGCATCGGCGCCGACCTGTCCGGAGGCAGCGCCTCCGGGACGCTGGCACTGCTCGCCGCCGGGCTGCCCGGGGTGCCGGGCACGATCCTCGGGCACGGTACGGGGGCGGGCGAGCGGCTGCTGGCCGTCACCTTCAACGACCTGACCGGCGGCACCGGGCGGGAGGCCGAGCTGGAGCGGGCCCGGTCCATCGCGGAGAACCCGCGCCTCCACCACGTCGTCGTCGCCGCGGGTGAGGAGTCGCTGCCGTACGCGGACCTGGAGTCCGGGCCGCTGACGGACGAGCCGGGCCCCTCCCTGGTCCTGGCGGAACGGCACCGGCGCCGGCTCGCCGCGGGCAGCGCGGACCACTTCACGGGTCTCGGCGCCCGGCAGGTCCTGGACGCGCATCCGGCCCGCCTCGCCGACCTGCTGATGGACCGCCGGCGCCGGCCGCTGCTGCGGCCCGTCTCGGCGCTGGCACGGGCGCAGGGGGCGTCGGCGGGGTCGCTGCTCGTTCCGCTCACGGTGTACCGGGCGGCGCGGCGGCTGGCCCGTACGCCGTACCGGACCGGCCTGGAGTCCGCCGCGGCCCACCTTCCTTCGGCCAACCGGGCCACCGCCGCGGTGAACGGGCCGCTGGGCGCGTCCCTGGCCGCCCTCACCTGGTCCAGGCCGGGGCCGGCGGCGCGGTGGCTCACGGGGGAGGCGCTCGCTGAAGTATCGGTTCGTCTGCAGGAGGCGGCGACCCGGCCGACGTCCGTCCAGCGGCCGGGAGAGGCGCGGGCGCGGGCGGCGCTCACGCGGTACGCCGCGGACCACCGGGTCCTGGAGCAGGCCGCGGAGGTGCGCAGCCAGCGGCTGCACGCGCCC
Organism: Streptomyces sp. NPDC002133; assembly: GCF_040296405.1. NCBI lineage: Bacteria > Bacillati > Actinomycetota > Actinomycetes > Kitasatosporales > Streptomycetaceae > Streptomyces > Streptomyces sp. NPDC002133. Next base: position 90,979 of record NZ_JBEOXF010000028.1, read on the forward strand.
TTTCTCGACAACCAGGTCGTACGTGCCGCGCGCGATCTCCCCGAGGCGCTCCGAGTTCAGCCGGGCGCGCGGGCGACGGTCCTGCTGTCGGTCCTCGCGGGCGCAGGCATCCACGACCTGCCGCCGGGCTGGGGCGCGACGTCCCAGGCGGTGACTGCGGCGGCGACACGGGCGGGGCTGCGGCTGGCGCTGCCCGAACTGCTGGCGCTCTTCGACACGCCGCTGCTCGCGGACGCCGGCATCGTCGAAGCACGCGTCGTCCGCAAGGCGCTGCGCGCGGCGTCGGAGGGGGAGCCGGTCCCGCTGGACGGGCTCGCGGACCTCGTCTCCACGGAGCTCTGGCTCCGCCGCCTCCTCGCGCGGCGCGGCACCTGCTGGACAGGCACGGCGGCCCCGCGCAGCCGCGCGGTGGCGGCGGGGGTGCCACCGCGGCCGACGCTGCAGGCGTAGGCCCCCGACGGGGTGCGGATTGCCCCCACCGGGTCGGTTGCCGTCCGGGGCAACCGCGGGGTTCTTGTCCGGGACGGCGAGCTGTGTTCTTCCGGCAGACACCCCCGCCCCCGTGCCGCGTGTGCCACCCGGCACCCCCCGGTGATCGCCCGCGCCGCGCGCCACTCAGGTTCTGTACCACCCACCGGGCCGCAGTCGGGGACAACCGGGCAGGGCCGTGCAGGGGCGGCCCCGCAGAAATCGGGGGGTGGTGCCGGGTGACGCCGTACCATCCGATTTCGAGGAGGCGAGCCCGGAGGGGCTCCGACCCCCGACCCCCAGTCCACCGACAGCAGGCGGGTGCGGTGTCGGCCGGTGCCGTGGCGGGCGTCCGGTGTGTCCGTCCTCAAACGCCGGACGGACTCGGTGCTGATCCGGTGCCCAGGCCTGGTGCGCCTGTGTATACCGACAGACGCCCGGACGCCCGGCCGATGCCTTCTCAGCCGCAGCTGATGCGCGACTGCGCCCAGTCCGCGACCGCCACCGAGTCGAACGGCCTGTGCGGCTCCACGACGAGCCGGATCGTCTTCCGCCCCGAGATACCGACGCTCACCGGCACCGCCGCATCGCCGCCGCGCATCACCGGCGACCGCCACAGCCGCGCTCCGTCCGCGTACACCGAGAACCGCACCGTGCCCGGGCCCAGCGTCATGTCGTCGACGCCGACCAGCGCGTCGTACGAGGTGCACTCGCGGTTCAGGTCGATGGTCACGGTCGACTTCGCGTGGACCGAGATCCCGTGTCCGTACCGGGTGCCGTCGATCGACATGCCCCAGCGCTGCCAGAGCCAGCTGCTCCGGCCCAGCCGCACCTCCGGCCGGGTGTGGTCGCCGAGCACGCCGTACTCCAGCCGGTTGACTTGGTAGACCCGCGGGGCGGGCGCCGGGGGCGGCGGTGTCTTCGGCTTGGTCGCCGACGGCTTCGCATCCGCCGGTGTCGGCTTCGGGGCCGTCTCGGCAGCGGGCGGCTTCGCATCCCCCGCTGCCGGCTTCGCGGTCGGCACGGGCGAAGGCTGCTCCGGCCAGGACCTTGTTGCGGTCGGCGAGGGTGCGCAGTTCGGCGAGGACCTCGGCCTCGGTGCGGGCGTCGGGCAGCCCGAGCGCCTCGGCGCTCTT
>NZ_JBEOXF010000029.1:0-92400 GCF_040296405.1 Streptomyces sp. NPDC002133
CGGGAACCTCGCAGGTGGCGACCAGGAACCACATACCGTCCCGGTACACGAGATCCGACTCGCCCCGCCGGTATTTCTCGAGCATCGCCAACTGGCCGGGATGCCCGGTGTACCGGACGTTCCTGATCCGCCCGGCCACCGTCCAGACGCTCACCGTCCGTGCGTCGTGCTGCCAGGACAGGATCCGGTCGTCGTACGGCTGGGCCGCATCAGCCTGGAAGACGACCGGCTTCGACTCCGCACGCCTGCGCCGCTTCGAGGTGGCCGGGCCCAGGTTTCCCGCCCGGATGTTGGCGCGCAACGTGGCGTAGGCGTCCACGACCTTCTTCACCACCCGCACGGCCGGCTGGGCAGCCAGCCCGAACTCCGCCTTCAAGCGGGCGTAGACGAGCCTCTGCAGCTCGTTGCGAGAGGCGGTGCCCGTCTCGTACGCCACCACCGATACGGCATCAGCCGCCCGGTTGCACACGCGCAGGGTCGCCGCCAAAGCCGCCGCCACCTCCGGCGACGGCAACAGCTTCACCTGCACCACGACCTTCACCCCATCAACCTAACCGCCACCACCGACAACAGCCGAAAGCACAGGCCACGACAGACACGAAGGGAACTCCGCCGCTACGCGGCTCCGCTCCAAGGACCCATTCCTCCCCGGCCTGAGGCCGGGGCCTCCTGGGAGAAATCAGGTGAAGGTCCAGGTCGAGGTGAGGGGGACGGCCTGGTCAGGGTCGCCAGGCCGGGACAGGTCGTTGCGCGGGCCACTCGCTCGTTGGGCGAGATTGTGGCCGTGGTCAGGCCGGTCGCCCAGAACTTCGTCGACGGCTTCCAGGGCATGGCCCGCAGACCCGACGAGATCAGCGTCGAGCTCGGCCTGACTCTGTCTGCCGAAGCCTATGCGGTGATCTCCAGCACCTCGGCGCAGGTCAACTTCAAGATCGCGTTGCCCTGGCACAGGCCCCCTGCTGATCCCACCGGCCCCTGGGCAGGAGACGAGCCGACGCCATGACGGCGGTCTCCGGGCATACCGCGACGCCTCGAACAGCGGACGGACAGTTTTCCAAGCCGAAGCAGGGGCAAAGCGGCAGTCGGTCCGGAACATGTCGACGCCTTCGAGCGTCAGCTTCCCAATGAGCGCGTCCCCCCGCTTGAGCCGCCTCCGCCGACTGGCGCACGCTCACGGCCACGATCGATCTGCGCGGCGTGGCACCGGGGAACTGGAGTGTGAGCGTGGTGTCCCACCTCGGAGTGGAGGTGAACGCGGGCACCTTCACGGTGACATAGGCGGACACCGTGGTTCCGTTTACGATCGCGCCGTTCTGCGCCAGCCGGAACGTGTCACCCTCGTGCGTCCTCGTTGAACACCAGCCCTCGGGGCGCGAGCCACTCGGCGAGCCGTGCCTTGACCTGCTCGGCCGCTTCGCGGCTGTGGCACATCGCCACCAGGTCGTCGGCATATCTGACCAGTACCGGGGCGTCCGGCATAATCTCTCCGGCCCGGCGGCCCGGAGGGTAGTACCGCACGCCCGCAGCCGCCTCCATCCCATGCAGGGCAACGTTCAACAGCACGGGGCTGATCACTCCGCCTTGAGGAGTTCCCTCCTTGGTCGCGGTGAGTCGGCCGCGTTCCACCACTCCGGCCTTCAGCCACTGCCGGACCAGTCCCCGGGCGGGGAAGGTGCCGAGCCGGGCCAGAAGCCGGTCGTGGTCGATGCGGTCGAATGCCGCCGCCAGGTCTGCGTCCAGGATCCACACGCGTTGCGGGTTCTTGCCGTTGAGCGTGCTGTAGATGACCCCGATCGCGTCGTGGCAGCCCCGGCCCGGGCGGAAGCCGTACGACCTCGCCTCGAACCGGGCCTCCCATTCGGGTTCCAGTGCCGCCGACGCCCGGGCCTGGTGGGCCCTGTCGATGATCACGGGAATGCCGAGCGGGCGCCGTTTGCGTCCCCCTGCCTTGGGGATGAACACCCGCCGGACCGGACGGGCCTGCCAGATTCTTCCGCGCTGCTGGATGAAGCGCGCCAACTCTGCCTTGCCCGGGGCGGTCAGCACGACCTGACCGTCGATCCCCGCTGTCTTCCGTCCGGCGTTGACCTCCGTCACCCGGCGCACGCTGACCAGCGTGTTGCTCAGGCTCCGGAGCATCAGTTTCTGCAGGTTCCTGACTTTCGCCAGGTCACCGTCCCTCGATGCCGTGAAGATGCGCTGGCGCAGGCGGCATACGTTCTTCTCCACCTGGTCCCAGTCGATACTGTCCCAGTCCGCGAAGAAGTAGTCGCCCTCCGGTCCGTTCACCCCGGCCGCAGCCGGGGCGTCCAACTTGTCCTTCGGTGCTGTCCCTGTCGCCATCGTCCCTCCTCACAGACTCACCCGGCTCACGTCAGCGTCCTTTCGGACCCGGAAACCTGCCCGGTATCCGGCGAGTTGGCCGAGGCGGTGGCGGAGAGGCCGCCGCTGGTGCTGTCCCGGTTTCCCCTGGCCTTTCGGCCTGCCGGCCTTCGCTTCCTGAGCCGTCCTGTCCCGCCGGAGACATCAGCCTTCCTCACGGTCAGCCCACCGCCGCCCATGCCAGAGCGGCGGCCTCCGTCGGGGCTTCCACGTTCCGCGCATGCGAGATACGACCGGAATGGGCGCCCTCTATATCCCGGGACGGCGGTGTCCTCCCGAGCGGCATGCAAATCCGCCCGGCGCCTGCCGCATCTCAGCGGCCCGCCCTGCACCCTGCTGCCGCATCCCACCGGCAGGGCTTTTCTTCACGAGACGTCATCGAGGGTTCACGGGTGTTCGCCCGCCCGGTCTTCCCCTTGCCTGTTGCCACCGGGTGGAACGGCGGAACTTCGGCTTCTCCCCGGAGCTTCGCACCCCGCCGTTACCAGCGACGCACGTCCGGGTGGGGACGGGCCATCGGACACGGACCCGGGGCTACCCTGTCGTCGGCGACATCGCCGACCCCCTCTCCACGAGCCCCCACTCAACACACGCGACCTCGTGTCGCACCTGCACGCAGAAAATGCCCTCCGCCTGGACCGACAGAACCCCTCAGCAAGGTTCATCATCCCAGCTCAGAAGGCACTTTCGCGTTTCCGCTCAAGATCCGGACCCCACGCAAGTGAAATACCGGGGCACTACCGGGGATCGACCGCCAGGTGGGAGCACGGGGTCTGCGCTGATTCCACCAGGTGTCAACGCCGACGCTGAGGCGTCCGGTGCCGGTCGAGGCGGCACTCGCGCTTCTCACAGCAGCGCCGTGAAACACCACGAATCTGTATCCCCGGTGGAGTCAAGCTCGGTCCGCCCGGCGCACCGTGGGCACCGCGGTCACGCCGCCTGCTGGGACGTCGGTTGCTGCGAGCCGGTGCCGCGCGTGCGGCGTGCACGGGTACGCAGCACGGCCTTGAGTACCTCGCCGGTCCACAGGATCGCCGAGCCGACGGCAGCGCACACCAGCCACTGACGAGGGGTGAGGTCGGCGGTGGTGAAGAGGCCGTGCAGCGCGTCGGTCTCGACGATGACGATGAGCAGGGCGATCACTGCGCCCGTGGCGACGAACGCGGAGGTGTTTTGCAGCGTTTCACGGCTGAACACGCTGCGGGTGTCGTGCCGCACGTTGAGTAGGTTGAAGACCTGGAAGAACACGAAGGTGACGAAGGCCATGGTGCCCGCGGTGGTAGCCTCTCCCAGTTCCGGCTCGGGACCGGGTGCCCAGACCAGCAGCGCCAGAGTGCCGGCCGCCATCACCGTGCTCGCCAACAGGATGCGGGTGAGGCGCTGCCTGCTGAGGATCCGTTCGTCGGCCGGGCGGGGAGCGCGTTTCATCGCGTCCGGGCTGACCGGGTCGACGCCCAGAGACATGGCGGGCGGGCCGTCCATGACCAGGTTGACGAACAGGATCTGCAGGGCGGTGAAGGGCGCCCCGCCGGCCAGACCGGTCAGTGAGGCGACCAGGAAGGTGGCCACAAAACCCAGGGCGGTGGAGACCTGGAACCGGGTGAACTTCACGATGTTGTCGTAGATGCCGCGGCCTTCGCGGACCGCGGACACGATGGTGGCGAAGTTGTCGTCGGTCAGCACCATGGTGCCAGCCTCCTTCGTCACCTCCGTTCCGGTGACACCCATCGCCACCCCGATGTCGGCCTTGCGCAGTGCGGGGGCATCGTTGACACCGTCACCGGTCATCGCGACCACGTCACCGCGGTCCTGCAGCGCCCGGACGATACGCATCTTGTGTTCGGGGGACACCCGGGCGACGACGCCCACCTCGTCCAGCCGCTCGGCAAGGGCGGTGTCGTCGTCGATGCGGTCCAGCTGGGCGCCCGTTACGGCGTCTCCGGGAATGCCGAGCTCGCGGGCAATGGCGCCGGCGGTCACCGCGTGGTCACCGGTGATCATGCGGACCCGGATTCCCGCGTCGATGCACTCGGCGATCGCCGTGCGCGCCTCCGGTCGGGGCGGGTCGACGATACCCACCATGGCAGTCAGCGCTATCCGGTCGAGTAGATCCTTGGGATCCTCGGGAGCCGTGAAATCCTTGGCGGGGAAATCCTCCATGCCCAGCGCCATGACCCGCATGCCCTGCTCGGCGAGCGCGGCGTTGCCCTCCTCGAACCGACGGCGGGCCGCGTCATCGAACGGCAGGATCCCCTCCTCGCCGACGAGATGGTCCGCGCGGTTTGCGAGGACGTCTGGGGCACCCTTGACGAAGCACCTGATCACCGCGCGCCCGGAGTCGTCCGTCCAGTCGTGGAAGGTCGCCATGAACTTGTAGTCGGAGTCGAAGGGGACCTCCAGCCGCCGCGGCCGTTCCTGTCGCAGCGCGGTCACGTCGATGCCGCCCTTCTCGGCCAGGACCACCAAGGCGCCCTCGGTCGGGTCACCCACGACCTCGCCGTCGCGGATCACCGCGTCGGTACACAGGGCCATCGCCGTCAGTGCGTGATCCAGTGTCTGCGGCAGGGGTTGTCCGTCGGTGGTGTGGATCCGTCCCTGGGAGGAGTACCCCTCGCCGGAGAGGGTGAGCCGGCGGCCGGCCAGCAGCATCTCCCGCGCCGTCATCTGGTTCAGCGTCAGCGTGCCGGTCTTGTCCGTGCAGATCTGGGTCGTGCTGCCGAGGGTTTCGACCGACGCCAGCTTCTTGACGATCGCCCCCTTCTTGGCCATCCGGCCCGTGCCCATCGCCAGGGTGAACGCGACCACGGCGGGCAGGCCCTCGGGGATGGCCGCCACCGCCAGCGACACGGCACTGATGAACAGGTCGCCGAAGTCCTGCCCACGCAGCAGGCCGAGAATGAACACCAGGGCGATGACCAGCCCGGCGATCAGAGCGAGGGTGCGGCTGAGCGCATCGATCTGACGCTGCAGCGGCGTCGGACCGGGCTTGGCCGAGTGCAGCATGTCGGCGATACGGCCGGTCTCGGTGTCCATACCGGTGGCGGTGACCGTGACCTCGCCGCGGCCACGCGTCACGGCGGTGTTCATGAAGACCGCCGTCAGCCGGTCGGCCAGCGGGGCGTCCTCCGCGACCTCGGCATCCGCGTCCTTTGACACGGCCTGCGCCTCGCCGGTCAAGACGGACTCCTGCACCTCCAGGGAAGCCGACGTCAGCAGCCGTCCGTCCGCAGGCACCCGGTCGCCCGGCGCGAGGGTGACCACGTCCCCGGGGACGAGTTCGCTGGCAGCCAGTTGCATCAGGCGGCCGTCGCGGCGGACCGTGGCGTGAGTGACCGTCATCTCACGCAGGGCGTCCAGTGCCGCTTCGGCGCGGGACTCCTGCACGAACCCGATCGTCGCGTTGAGCAGCACTACCACCGCGATCGCGATCGGCGTCTCCCACTCCTGGGACACCACCAGGCTGACCACAGCGGCCACCAGCAGAATGATGATGAGAAGATCCTGAAACTGCCGGAGGAAAGCCCGCCACCGGGGCTCACGCGGAGCCTCGTCCAGCTGGTTCGGCCCATACTCCGCCAGCCGCCGGGCTGCTTCGTCCGAGGAAAGCCCCGCACCGGGATCGACGTCGAGTCGGCCCGTCGCGTCGGTTGCAGGCAAAGCATGCCATGGCGGTGGTGTGGCGGCAGTGTCGGAAGTCAACATTGTTCCATTCTGCACCGGGCGTGCGGCCGGGCATGCGCCCCATACTCCCCGTTGGGGAAATGCCAGAGCGTGGTGATCAAGCGGACTGCAGCTCGATCAGCTGCGGGTTTCCCGTGATTCCTGTGCATGTATGGGTGGTTGGGGCAGCCCTGTCGGCTGTTGTCGGCGTACACGTGAATGTGGCTCTGACAAGATTTTCGTAGCCGGAGGTCATCCCGTGGTGAGGACGCTGGCTGGTCCGCGTATCGGCGGCGAAGGTGGGCCATGAGCAGCCCAGCGCGGAGCGCCGCCGCAGGTGCGCGCAACCAACTGGGGATGAGGCGGAGCCGAAGGTGCCCCATATGGGAATAGCGTGGCTGCTCACACGCACCGTAAGCGAGGAGTTGCCGCGGTAGGCGTGGTGACGCTGCCAGTCGACGGTCCACCCGTGCGTCAGCGGTATTCAGTCCGCACATCGCCGGACGACCTGAGCACTCTCGGCAGCCTACCAGCGGGCGCGGGCCGAGCCCTTCCCAGCCCGCCGGGCCTGCGGACCGTCGCTGGTCCGATAGCCACCGCCCGAACCCGGGTAGGCGCCCTCGACGCGTTCGTCCCGGACCGCATCAGGTCGCTCTCGACTGCCGCTGACCGGCTCCCGCGTGCCACTGGGCGTGCTCTGCTGCGGCGGGTTCTGGGCACCTTGACCAAGCCCGAGCCGTTCGGCGGTCCTGTTGCCGAGGGTTGCGGATGGGGGTCTGCCTGGCCGCCCACTGCGGTTCGATCAACTGCTCATCGACGGGCGAACCGGCGCGCCAGGAGGCCCGCCAGGACCGCGACAAGGGCGGCGAAGACCAGCACGGCATCGCGGACCGGCAATGTCCGCGCGGCCAGTCCCAGACCGAGCACCGGAACAGACAGGCCCAGACAGGCGGCGAGGAACAGCCCGGTGAGTGTCTCTCCGCGTCGCTCCGGCGGAGCCGGCGACAGCACCCTGCTGACGCTGCCTGTGGCCGGTACTGCGCACCCTCATCGGGCGCGCCGTGAGGGACGTCTGGGAGGACGCCTTCCCTCGGCCGGCGGACGCCACGACCGCGGTGTGAGGATGCCCGTCCTGGATGCGTGATGGATCGCCGACGCCCTCGTGCCTCGGCTTGTCCTGATCGGCGGCACCCTCAGGTACCACGGAGGACCATACGAGTGCGAGCGTTGGCACGTACGCACAGCACGCGACGCCGGACTCCTCAAGGCATGCCCATGTTCGCCCGGCTCACCGCCGACGGCGTCGAAGGGGCGGACGGCACCCGCGCCGAGGCCGACGCCGTCATCTGGTGCACCGGCTTCCGCCCCGCACTTGCCCACCTGTCACCGCTCGGCCTGTGCGGCCACGCGCCCACCGCCGGCACCCAGGCAACCGGGGGGACCGGGGGACCGGGGAGCCGGGGGACCGGGGCTGTACGTCCTCGGCTACGGCGACTGGACCGGACCCGCCTCGGCAACCCTCGTCGGCGTCGGCCGCCCCGCGCGGGAAGCGGCGCGGGCAATCGCTGAACTCCTGCGGAGCTGAAAGCACATTGCATCCAACCGGGCACAAGGAACGCGAACACCAAGCCCGGCCTACGGCCTCGGTCAGAGCACTAGATTGCGTTCCCGGCAGCCCATGTGATGGTCGGGGGCACGACTCGCGCGCACAGGGGTGCACCGCACGCGTCGGTCAGGCCGAGGCGCCCGACCAGCAGGCCGCTACGTGCGGCGGCAGCGAGTTCTTTGGCCGGTACGGAGTCGAGCATGAGCTTGGCGCGGCGGAACATGGTGAAGGTGCCCGCGTCGTCGACCGTGCCCCATGACAGGTAGATGAACCGGGCGCCCGGACGGCCCTGTACGCAGGGGCCCTTCACGTCGATGCCGGTCGCCGTGACGCTCGTGGTGCATTCCAGGTTCCAGGTAGCGGATGTGGCGTCGCCGGGGTGCGGGTCGAGGAGTTCGGCACGGCGGTCGCGGCGCTGTACCGCGACGTGGATGTTGCGGTACGCCGCGCCGTCGTCGGCTGGTGCCCCAGGTGGGCAGGTGAGGCCGGGCAGGTCGACGGCGTCGATGCGGATGCGCATGTCGGCCATCATCCCTGTAGTGGTTGCGAGTGCGCTGATGTTCCGGCTGGCTCCGGTTGTGTCAGCAGGGAGGCGAAGATGGACCGCCCCAGGGCTTCGGCGTGGTTCTGGTCGACGGCGTTGCCGGTGTAGTCGGGGTGCTGTTCGGCCCACGTGTGGGCGGTGCGGTGGCTGGTGAAGAAGTTCAGGGCCCCGCAGGTGACGTCGGCGGCCGGGCCGGTGCAGGAGCGTTGGCCGACGTAGACCACGGCGGTGGATGGCTGCCAGGTCATGCTGCCCCGGGTGGAGGTGACGGTGACGCTCTCGCCGGTGATCGGGTCGGCGGAGGTGATCACGGCGTCGGAACCGAGCATGTCCGGAATGCCCAGCGCGTCCACCGCGCACATCGACCACACGTCGATGCCGCTGGCGAGCCGGACCCGGTGGTTTGTGGGTACGGCGGAGAACGGATAGGCGGCGCGGATGCGGCCATGGTCGTCGAGGGTGAGGAAGTCCTCGGCCGCCAGGTCGGCCAGGACCTCGGCGGCGCCGCGGCCGTGGGCGTCGGCCGCGATTTCCAGTTCGCTCACCGTGGGTGCATCTCCGGTGGTCGCGAAGTGGCGGAGCACGGCTTGCTGGACGGCGCGCAGCCCGCCGGCCACGGGTGCGAGGCGGCCCCGGCCACCGCGGCCGGCCGCGTCCATCGGCGGGCACTCGCAGTCCCCAGAGGTGCCCGCGGCATCCAGCACGCGCCGCAGTTTGACAACGCTCGGCGCGCCCTCGACCCGGCCGTCCGCCCCCCGGTACAGGCGGCAGGACAAGGACGCGGGTGCGCCCGGCACGGCGAACGGGTCCACACCATCGATCAGGACCGTGGGCGAGCCGGTCATCCCAAGCCGAGCCGCCTCCTCCTGATCCGCGACCTCGACCAGCTCCACCTCCACGCCACGGCCCTCGGCCGCATGGGCGATCCGTTCCTCGATCACCGGGGCGTTGGGGCAGTCCGACACGATCAACACAGTGATGCGCATGGCATCGTCCTCCCAGCTCAGAACCTCTGTGACCGACGCTAGACCTTCCAGTGCACTGGAAGGTCAAGGCGTAACCTCGACGTATGCGCACCGGAGAACTGGCCGCCGCGAGCGGGCTGACGGCCAAGACCATCCGCTTCTACGAGGACGCCGGGCTGCTGCCCGAGCCGCCACGCACACCGGGCGGCTATCGCGACTACCCGCCGCAGTCCGCGCACCGGCTCGCCTTCATCCGCGACGCCCAGTCGGCCGGGCTCACCCTCGCCGAGATCCGCTCCATCCTGACGCTGCGCGATTCCGGCGAGGCGCCCTGCGCCCACGTCACGGACCTGATCGAGCAGCATCTCGCGGACATCGAGCGCCGCATGGCCGAACTGCGCAAGACCCGCACCGCCCTGCGCGGCCTGGCCCAGCGCGCCGCAGCCACCGACCCGAGCAGCTGCACGGAGGCGGACATCTGCCGCATCATCGCCACCCCCGCAAAGTGACAACAAGGGACTGTCACCCGGGTGACTGACAACCTACGGTTGTCAGCATGAGCTCAGAGCCCACCGTGGACCAGCTCATCCAGGCGGCCCACGCCCACGCAGCAAGCAACGACCCTCTCGACCTCCTCGACGCCGTCCTAACCCTCACCCGCGACCTCTCCGGACGCGCCGACGCGGCCGTCGATCAGGTCGTCAGGCTTCGTCGCGTTCATGCTGTGCGAGCCGGGTCAGCCGATGTACACGCTGGTCGACGAGGAGGAGCTGAAGAAGCGGGCGCACCTGCGCGCCCCGCGTCCCTCGGCCGGCTGACCCGCGCGATGCGGCGAGATCGCGTCACCGCTCGAACTTGATCACTCGGCCTGGTGTCCGCCGTATGCGTCCTTCGGCTGACCATGGCTTCAACCAAGGAATACACGTGACCAGCGCGAAGGCCGTTGAGGATGAGTCTGCTGTGTCAGCATTCCGGGCAGGATGCGTTCGCTGAACTGCCATACCTGTGGGGCGAGTTCTATTCCTGTCGGACCAGGCGTGCGGACGCGCTGTTCGAGCCGGCTGACGCCGTGCTGTGGGCATACGGCCCGGTCAGATCGTCCTCATCCGCGCGGGGGGGTGTGTCACACCATCGGGGCGATGCTGGTCTTAGTTGTCGTCCCGCCTCCGCGGGGTGGTTCGGTCGGCTACAGGGAGAGAATCGTGACTGTTGAGTCCAAGGAATACGGCTTCGGTATGCCGTGGGAATCTCTTTACGGGTACAGCCAGGCCGTGCAGGCCGGCGACACGCTCTACATCTCCGGGCAGTTGTCGCACGACAGCGCCGGGGCCTTCGTCGGGGCGGGCGACTTCGAACTCCAGGTCAGGACGACGCTCGACAACCTCGACCGAGTGCTGGAGCACTTCGGTGCCACCCGCGGCCAGATCGTCGAGACCACCGTCCTCGTGAAGGACCTGCGGGAGCACTTCGACACGGTCGCCCGGCTGCACGCCGCGTACTGCGGCGACCGCCGGCCCACCAGCACCGTCATGGGCGTGTCCGACCTCGCGCTGCCCGACCAGCTCGTCGAGATCGGCGCGGTCGTCCGCCTCGACGTGACGCACTAGCCTGATCTTTGACCTCGGACTTTGAGCGATGCGTCATACTTGATCACTCGGTGCAGTAACCGGCGTACGCGGAAGCGGCCTTCGTCTGAGCATGTGCTCCGACCAGGGGACACACACATTCAGAGCACGAAGTCCGTGAGGATGAGTCCGCTGCATCGCGATCCCCGCATGGAGTCGCCTGCGGAACTTCCGTGCCTCTGGGGCAAGTTCTACTCCTGTCCGACCGCGCATTTGACCGCGTTGTCGTCCGCGTCCGACCGGTCGGGCTGGGAGGGCTGCTGAGAGCCCGTCATAGGCCGGAATTTCGCATGATGAAGTCTCAGTAGGGAGTCCGTCCCGCTTTTGGTTCTGAGACCGATCGAAGATCGACGAGGTCTCGACGGCCCATTTTCGACCTTGCTCCGGCAATGGAACGTTTATGAGAGCCGATCTGCCTGCTCGCGACCGCCTCTCTGTCGCCTGCAGTTGAACCGCTCACGTGACGGTTGCCGCACGCCTTGGGAAATACCCCCTGGGTATCTCCCGCCGGCCGTGACGTGGTGGCCGTCGACGACGGCTACGCGGCCGCCGCCGATGCCGGTCTCACGCTCGTGACGCCCGCGCAGCACTGACCCGCACCACCTGGTCTGCCGGGCCGCCGACGGTTCCGGCAGGCCAGGAGCACCCCGAGGGAACACAGTCATGCTCTTGCCCCAAGGCGGCCCCGGCCGCATCACCCCTGCACAGGCCCACCGCATGCTCCAGGAAGGTACGGCCGTGCTCCTCGATGTCCGTGAGGCGGACGAATACCAGGCCGGTCACGCGCCCGGTGCGCTGCATGTGCCGCTGTCGCGGCTGGCCGCCGGCGCGGATGTGCCCGACAGCCAGGACGGGCGCCGCTTGGTGCTGATCTGCCGCTCGGGCAACCGCTCCCAGCACGCCGCACGCCTGCTGGCCGGGAGGGGCGTGGAGTCGGTCGACATCACCGGCGGCATGCGCGACTGGGCCGCCCAGGGACTGCCCGTCCAGGACGCGCACGGGCAGGCGGGCACCGTCATATGACGGCGTTCATCCTTGCCCTGCTCGCCGGGGCGCTGGTCGGCCTGGCGCTCGGCTCGCTCGGGGCGGGCGGCAGCATCATCACCGTCCCCGCCCTGATCTACCTCCTCGGTTTCACGCCGGCCGAGGCGACCACCGCCGGCCTGATCATCGTGATCGTCACGTCCAGCACCGCGCTGCTGGCGCACGCGCGCGCCGGGAAGGTGCGCTGGCGGGCCGGGCTGCTGTTCGCCGCGGCCGGCCTGCTGCCCGCCGCCGCGGCCGGTGTCCTGTCCGCGCACATCCCCGCCACCGTGCTGACCCTGGCGTTCGCGGCGCTCGCCGTGCTCGCGGCGCTGGGCATGCTGCGCCGCCGCACTCCGCCGGAGAACGGGACGGTGTCGGGGCCCCGCGCGGCGGGAGCGGGGGCCGGCCTGGGCGCGGTGACCGGGTTCCTCGGGGTCGGCGGCGGATTCCTCGCCGTCCCGGCCCTGGTGGCCGTGCTCGCCGTACCCATGAGCGCGGCCGTGGGCACCAGCCTGCTGGTCATCATCGCCAACGCGCTGGTGGCCCTCGCCGCACGGGCGGCCACCGCAACCACCACCCTGGACTGGGCGCTGATCATGCCGTTCATCGCGACCGCGGTCCTGGGCGCCTGGGACGGCAAGCGGCTGAGCGCGAAGGTCTCACCTGCCACGCTGCAACGCGTCTTCGGCAGCCTGCTGCTGGCCGTCGCCGCGGCCATGGGGATCGGCACACTGCTGTGAAGCGCCGGCAGGGCCTGCTACGGGCGGCCGTGTCCCGGACGCCCACCGCAGTGCCCCGCGGGGCTTCAGGCCGGCGACAGGAAGAGCGTCTCCAGCCGGGCCCGGGACCGGTGACGTGCCGCTGTTCCGTGAGAGGTCCATGATCATGACTGTCCATCAGGCCGTCGGCTGAGTGGCATTTCGAGCCTGATGGCGGCCGGGCGGTCGGGGAATCCACGACCGCCCCACTTCCGTCCACACGGCGCGACACAGCGTGCATCGATGGCGACGGAAAGGAGTGGCACGTGGCAACCGTTCATGAATGAACCGGCCTGGAGGCGCTTGCCCTCCGGAAGGCTCTCCGCTTGAGCGTCCGTGCCTTCGCCGAGGAACTGGGCATCTCGGGTAATACCGTCGGCAATTGCGAGAAGTTTCTGTCCAAGAGGGGGCCCAACACTGAGAGCCAGGCCACCTTGGATACAGCGCTGGCCCAGGCGAATGCGGCGAGTCAAGTGCGTTTCGAAACAGAGCTCGTCAAACTCGCCGAGGGGTCCTTGGAAGTGGCCGGGCGCTTTACGATTCCCCGCCCGCGAGCCTGGGGCTACGAGACCTGGGCCGACGACATCGAACGCGCACGACCGAAGCGCATCACCGCGGCGAGGTGCCGCGGGACGAGGTGCTCTCGGCGTACGACCGCCTCGGCGGCGGGCCGGTTGCGGTGCGATCCAGCGCCACCGCCGAAGACCTTCCGGACGCGAGCTTCGCCGGCCAGCAGGACACGCATCTATCGGTGACGGGCATCGAGGAGCTGCTCGAGGCGATCCGCGCCTGCTGGGACTCGCTGCACAACGACCGCGCGATCGCTTACCGCGAGGCCGCCGGAGTCGCGCACGAGAGCGCACGCATGGCGGTCGTCGTTCAGCGGATGGTCGATGCCGAGGTCGCGGGCGTGCTGTTCACCGCCAACCCGCTCACCGGCTCGCGGAGTGAGGCCGTCGTCGACGCCGCACCCGGACTGGGCACGGCGGTCGTCGATGGGACGACGGCCGCCGACCACTATGTACTGGACGGCACGGAACCGGCGGAACGCGGCTGCCTCACCCCAGTCCGACTGAAGGAGCTTCGCGACGTCGGTAAGCGGCTCCGACACCAGCTCGGCGCGGAGCAGGACGTCGAGTGGTCCTACGACCGCGACGGCACGTTGTGGCTGCTGCAGTCGCGGCCGATCACCACGCTGTACCCGGCGCCGCCGAAGAGCACGAAGCCGGGACCGCGGCTGTACGTCGAGTTCGGTCATGTTCAGGGCATGCTCCAGCCGGCGACGCCGATGGGGATGTCGACGCTGAAGTCGATGCTGGCGGGCATGCTCGCGTCGTTCGGCCTCACGGTCGAGATCGTCGACATCGGCGGGCGGCTGTACGGCGACCTGACCGACGCGATGCGCGACCCGTCGACCCGGCAGCGGCTGGTGAAGCTGATGGCGGTGGACTTCGGGCCGCGCGCGCAGGCGGTGGTCGAGCATCTGCTGAACGACCCGCGGTTCGCCCCGGAGCATGGCGCCCGACGGCGCGGCGCGGCCGCGCTGACGATGGGGCCGAAAGCGGCGGCTGGGATCCTTGGTGCGTTGGCCCGGCCGGCGGCGGCGCGGGCACGTGTGTTCGGCGAGATCGAACGTCTCCGGCAGCAGCCGGTTGCCGATCCGTCCACGGCCGCGGAGCTGCTGGACCTGGTCGAGGAGGCCACGGAGTCGAGCGCGCGCCTCGACGCGATTGTCTGGCCCGTTGTCAGCGGACTCGTGGTCTCCGCAGCGCTGCCGCCGCTGCTCAAGGGGGTTGCGAGCGACGACGAGATACGCACCGTGCTCGGCGGCATGCCGTACAACGTCACGATCGAGATGGACCTCGCGCTCTGGCGGGTGGCCCAGCGTGCTGTGCCGTACCGCGAGATGCTGCTGCACACGCCACCGAACGAGCTCGCCGCGGCCCACCTGGAGGGCGAGCTGCCGGACGTCGGCCTGAGCGCATTCCTCGACACGTACGGCAACAGGTCCGCCGCGGAGGTCGACGTCGGTGTACCTCGCTGGTCGGAGGATCCCACGCCGGTGTTCGCGATGCTCGCCAACTACCTGCGGGTCACCGATCCCGAGCAGGCCCCGGACCGGCGGTTCGAACGCGCCGCGGCCAGGGCCGAGGCGATGCTCGCCGAGCTCGCCCAGCGGGCACGCCGCAAGCGGCCGGTGCGTGGCCGGCTCACCGGCTTCTTCCTGAGCCGGTCGCGGGAGCTGACCGGTCTGCGAGAGGCGGGGAAGTTCGCCGGACTGTACGCGCTGCGCGACCGGCGCCGGCGCCTCCTTCTGATCGGTGCCGAGCTCCAGTCGAACGGGCTCCTTGAGCGCGCAGACGACGTCATGTTCCTCACGCTGCCCGAGCTGCGCACAGCAGTGGAGCGCGGCGACGACCTGCGCCAGCCAGTCGCCGGACGGCGATCGGAGTACGCGCGGGAGCTGCGGCGCCGGACCGTTCCGGTCGCCCTGCTCTCCGACGGCACAGACGTGGAGACGCTGCTGCCAGCCCGGGCATCGGACGGCCACACGCTCACCGGCACGGGCGCGGCATCCGGGCGGATCAGCGGCCGCGCCCGCGTGGTCCGCGACCCGGCAAGCGCGTCGATAGAGCCGGGCGAGATCCTCGTCGCGCCGACGACCGACCCGGGCTGGACGCCGCTGTTCCTCACCGCCGGCGGGCTCGTCACCGAGACCGGCGCGGTGATGGCGCACGGGCCGACCGTGGCACGGGAATACGGCATCCCCGCCGTGATCTGCGTCCCAGGCGCCACAGAACGCATCCGGACCGGACAACTGATCACCGTCGACGGCGCCGCGGGCACGGTCACAATCGAGCAACCCGTCATCACCGACGTGACTTTGACGCCCTAAAGTTCAGCTTGATCTTGCGAGGAACCCCGGGCGTTCACGACTCCGTTGGGAAATCCCCAAAGCGGCTTCGCCGACCTGCTGAGGTCGTCATGATCGCTCTGTTCCTCGGAGCGACGGCTGGGGCTGGGTGTCGCTGGACTCTCGGGGTGACGGTGGGGTGCCGGAGCTGAATGCTCGGGTGGTGCGCGCGTCGTTCCCCAAGGGGACGCCGGCTGTCCGCGTGCGTGAGACGCTCGGCCCGCTGCTCGCGGACGAATCCTTCGCTGAGGCGTTCTCCGTTCGGGGGCGCCCGCCCGTGTCGCCGACGGCGCTCGCCCGCCGGCGACGTCCTGGCCGCCGAACGCAAGGAACGCGCCCGCATCCGAAGCGAGAAAGGCATCGGCTGGGGCGGACGCCGACTCACGACCGCGGCTTGACCGTATCGCTCCGGGCGGTCAGACCGCCAATGCCGCGTGCAGCGCATCGAATGCCTCACGAAGTTCCGGCGTGGCGATCGGATCGATCTCCATCTGCAAGTGACACGCGTCGTCGTCGCCGTTGGGGGTGAGGCGCACGAAGAAGGCGAAACCGTCCCCAACCGGCTCCGCGTTCAACGTCAGCGGATTGTTGCGACCGGGAGTCACCGCCGCCGAAAAGCGTCCGCCCGCCGGCACGCTCAGGTGAGAGAGCATCCGTGCCACGAAGTCCACGGCCTCCGCAGCGCTGAGATCCGCGGTGAAGTCAGCTGTCAGCCAGGAGCACCAATCCGCGGTGATCTGCCAGCTTTCCCCGCCAGTCCGAGTCAGTTCCAGCCACACATCAGCGTTGCCAAGACGTATCCGCGGCTGTTCCATCGTCGCCCTCCGACATCCGTGGCCTGGGCTCAGGATCTTATTGGGCGGATTCCCGTCGAGGCGGCGACATCCTTGGCCAGCTCCTCGCGGCTCTTGGGCTCACTCGTGTAGTGAGCCCCGCCGACAGTTGACAGGAGTCAACCGCCTGCAGAAAGGGACGTGGGCCTGCGCAGCAGCCACTGCCCGAACGTCCGACGCGCGGGCCGTACCACCACGCGGCCGTGGGCCTTCTGACCGACCAGCTCCACCCGCAGAGTGACCGGTGTATCAGGATTCGTCGGAGTCTGACGGTACTTGACCCTGCTGTGTACCAGCTGCAGACCATCGGTATCGACCTCGATACCCGGCCTCGTGACCAGCGTCAGGGTCTTCCCCGCCATGTCCACGTCGATCCGCAAGGTGTCCTGCGTGATCACGGCGTCAGTGAAGTCGAGCGTCACCTCACACCAGTACACCGCGAGCTCCATCCTCCGCGGCACCACCCAGCGCCCCACGCGCTCGATCGCGCCGCTGTGGACCTGTTCGATCCGGACTACGTCCTTGACCTCTGCTCCAGCAATGCCACCCGTAGCCGATACGGGCGGCAGGTCAGCGGTGAGCGCGGCCAGTTCGCTCAGGGTCCGCGCCGACAGGGCAGCTTCCAGGCGCTCGTCCAACTCGTCCGCGGTCAGCAGGCCCTCCCCTGCCGCGATACGCAGCACATCCACCAGCCGGTCCCGGTCCGCATGAGAGGCTCGCAGCTCGGGCGACGAGCCGGAGCCGGAGCGCTTCCCGGTGGGCGAAATCTCTTTCGACATGCTTCCGTCCTGGTCCTGTCGAACGTCTTCGCGCGACGCAGGCAGCGGCGCGAGTGGAAGACTAACGCTATATCGCGACATGGATCCCGGGCTGGGCCCGCTCACGGAGAGGATGGTCAGCGTCGACTCACGGCATGCGGCATCCATCATGCCGAAGCCCGGGCGCGACAACAACCGCACTCCAGGGGCCAGTTCAGACCGGCCCCGGCGCCGCTCCTGACGGTAACCGCCTACGGGTAGGCGCTCCTGTGGACTGAACGCTGCCGGTAGCGTGAGGCGGCGAAACTGTGCTGGTGGCAGAACGGGTACGTTGCCTGATGCGGCATCAGTGGCTGTGTTCCAGCCGGCTGGGTCCGGAGGATTCGACCTGCGGCCGGCCGGGGCGTGCCGCAGGGGGTCGGCACGCCCCGGAGGAGACTGCTTACAGGTCGAACTCGTGGGGCGGGAGGTCGAGGGCGTAGCAGGCTTCGCGGACGATGGCCTGTTCGGTCTTGTCGAAGTCGCCGTCGGCGCCACCGATGACGATGCCTATCTGGATGACGGCGCGGGCCTCGGCGGGCTTCTTCTTGGCCTTGGCGATCTCCTGGAGGACGCTGACCTTGCCGAAGTCGAAGTCGGCGGTGAGTTTGCTCAGGTTCTCCTCGAAGCGCCGCTGAAGATCGTCCGCGGGGAAGTTCTGCAGGACTTCGTTGGTGGCGATGAGCTGGGCCACGCGCCGGCGCTCGGACGGGTCGATCGTGCTGTCCGCGGCGGCGACGAGGGCGCAGATCGCCATGCTGGCGTCGCGGAAGGCGCCGCTCTTGAGGTCGTTCTTCTTGGCGTTGAGCTGAGTCTGCATTGTCGAGGCGGATTCTTTTATGCGGTCCCACAGGGCCATGGGCCTTCTCCTTGGATGCGATGAGTGCGTTGGGGTGGGGTGGTGGTTGGACGCGTACGCCTGCAGTCCGCCGCGCGGGTGCGCCCTGCGGCTTACAGGTGGTCGCTGATCGCGGGCATCAGGTCCTGGAAGGTTCGGCCGCCGGCGGGCGAGCCGATGGCGGTCATGGTCCAGCCGCTGTCGGAGCGCTGGACTTTGGCCATGATCTGGGCGGTGTGGCGCCCTCCGCCGGTGAGGGTGTAGCGCGCCAGTTCCTCGCGGGTGGTCTCGTCGACCAGGCGGCAGAAGGCGCTGTCGACCTCGTCGAACGTCTGGCCACTGAAGGAAGTGGCGACGAACACGATCTGGTCGATGTGGCTCGGTACGCGCTCCAGGTTGACGAGAATCCACTCGTCCTCCTCTCCCTGGCCGGTGCCGCCGGTGAGGTTGTCCCCGCTGTGCTGTACGGAGCCGTCGTCACTGGTCAGGTGCCGGAAGAAGACGACATCTGTCGGCTTGTCGCCGCAGAAGAGGACTGCGGAGGCGTCCAGGTCGACGTCGCGGGCGGTCAGTCTGGCGAGGAAGCCCTTGCGGGCGGCGGACTTCCAGCCGAGACCCATCCGGATGAGGGTGAGAGTGGCGCCGCTGGTCTTGGTCAGGCTGATCTGCTGGCCTTTGGCCAGATCGACGCTCATTCAGGGTTTCTCCTGGTTGTGCGGTGTCGGGACGGTGACGTCAGACGCCCACGCCGAAGTCGGAGACGATGCCGGCGAGTCCGGACGCGTACCCCTGGCCGACGGCCCGGAACTTCCATTCAGCACCGTTGCGGTACAGCTCTCCGAAGACCATGGCGGTCTCGGTGGAGGCGTCCTCGGAGAGGTCGTAGCGGGCCAGTTCGGCGCTGTCCGCCTGGTTGACCACGCGGATGAAGGCGTTGCGGACCTGGCCGAAGCTCTGGCTGCGGGCTTCGGCGTCGTGGATCGAGACCGGGAAGACGATCTTCTGGACGTCGGCCGGTACGGCGGCGAGGTTGACCTTGATCTGTTCGTCGTCGCCCTCGCCCTCACCGGTGAGGTTGTCGCCGGTGTGCTCGACCGAGCCGTCGGGGCTCTTGAGGTTGTTGTAGAAGACGAAGTGCTTGTCGGAGGCGACCTTGCCGCCCTCGTCGACCAGCAGGGCGCTGGCGTCGAGGTCGAAGTCCGTGCCCGTGGTCGTGCGCACGTCCCAGCCGAGTCCGACGAGCACGGCGCTCAGTCCCGGTGCCTCCTTGCTCAGCGAAACGTTGCCACCCTTGGCGAGGCTCACACCCATGCTGTTGCTCCTCATCTATACCTGGGTGCGCCGGACGTGCTGTGTGCCCGGCGCACGGTCACTGGCTTCAAAATCTACATGACTGTAGAAGTTGAAGGGTGGCAGCGCCACGACTCAGTACGATGAGGCCGCGGGATGCGCGGGAGAACAATGCGGAGGGAGACGGAGTTGAGGAACCGGGGAACATCTGGCTCGCTCCCTGCGGGCGGCGGGGGACGTCGGCGCGGTCAGGGTGAACTGGAGGCGCAGGTGCTGTCCGTGCTGCGGACCGCGCCGGGGCCGGTCACTGCCGCGTGGGTTCAAGAGCGCCTGCCCGGAGACCTCGCCTACACCACCGTCATGACCATCCTGTCCCGCCTGCAGGCCAAGAACGCCGTCACGCGGCAGCGGGAAGGGCGGTCTTTCGCCTGGCAGGCGACCGCCGACCAGGCAGGGCTGGCCGCGCTGCGCATGCGCCGTGTCCTTGACGGGGAGAGAGACCGGGAAGCAGTGCTGACCAGTTTCATCACGTCCCTGTCGCCCGAGGACGAGCACGTGCTGCGCGAGCTGCTCAGCCACGCGGACGACGAACCGGAGGAGTGACCGGGTGGGCGTCTTCGTCTTCCTGCCGCTGGTTCTGCCGTTGACGGCATGGCCGATAGCGCGCCTTGCGGAGCAGCATCTCCATCCGCGTACCGCGACCCGGCTCCTGGCCGGGGTGAGCGCGCTGATGGCCTTGTGCAGCACCGTGTGCCTGGCGCTGATCATGGTGGTGGGTACCGCGCAGCTGCCCGGAAACCCGCTGCCGGACAGCTGGTCCGACCCCGAGGTGCGCGAGGCGGTTCCGTACGACGAAGTCGTCGGCAAGGCGGCGATCCCGGCGCTGATCGCGGTCGCGGTGGCTGCCGCCCGGACGGTGTGGCGTCACCACCGGCTACGGCGCCGCGCCGTGCGCGCCCTGGAGGGGCTTCCGCCGTCGCCGGTGGCGGTGCTGCCCGACGAGGAACCGTACGCCTACGCTCTGCCCGGTGGCCGGGGACGGATCGTGGTGTCCACGGCCATGCTGGCCCGTCTGGACTCCCGCGAGCGTCGGGCGCTGTTCGCGCACGAGCGCGCGCACCTGGCGGCCGGCCATCACCGCCATCTCCTCGCAGCGCAGTTGTCGGCGCGGGCCAATCCGTTCCTGCGCCCGCTGTACACCGCGGTCGCCTACAGCGCTGAACGCTGGGCGGACGAGGAGGCCGCCGAGGTGATCGGCAACCGCCGCGTGATGGCGCGTGCCGTCGGCAAGGCCGCCCTGATCTCACGGGGAACCCCTTCGCCGACCCTGGCCGGTTTCGCGGCAGGGCCCGTGCCGCGGCGCGTCGCCGCTTTGCTCGGTCCCGTGCCGTCAGCTCGGGCGTGGCCGCCCGCCTTCACCGTGGCCGGCGCCGCCATCTGGACGGCCGCCGCGGGAGCGACGGCCTCGGCCCTGTCCTCGGCGAACTCGGCTGTGGCGCTGTTTCTCGTCCTCAAGGCGGCGACGCCCCTTTGAGCAGCCGGCTGTGAGCGCGTGCGGTAGCGGGACCGTGCCTACGGCCCAGGACCGGTCAGCGGGCGACGACTTCGAACGTGTCGGCCAGACGCTGGCCGTGAAGGTTGTCGCCATGGAACACCGTATTGCCCCTTCTGTCGAGGAAGACGTAGGCGCTCTCTCCCGTGACCTTGAACCGCTTGCGGATCTCCTGGCCTGCATCCACAAGGTGAGGGAAATTGCCGGCGTTGGTCGAGGAGACGAACTCGCGCAGGTGCTCGCTGTTGCCCGGCTCGGCCACACCGACGACATTCACCGCTCCCAAGTACTGGTCGGCCGTCGTCGCGAACTCGCGTGCCCGCTCATGACACGTGACGCATGACAGCCCGTAGAACCACAGAGCGGCCGGTTTTCCGGCGAGAGCCGTGCCGTCGAACGGCTTGCCGTCCAGGGCCGTGGTCCTGAAGCGGAGAACGTCCGGTACGGCGGCCGGTCCCGCGCCGCCGATGTCCGGTCCGTACGTCCCTGGGGCTGTGACGGACGTATCCCGGCCCGATCCGCAGCCCGTCAGCGCGAGAGTGACGAGCAGGGCTACGGCAAGATGGTGGGCTCGCATGGTGTGCTCCTTGGCGAGGAGAGATCTGGCCGCGGAAACCGGCCGCCGCCTGTCGGCCCGGAATCCCGGGCGCTCGCGCCCCAGCCGGCACCGGTCCTGGTGACGGGTGGGCGCAGGCTGGGGCAGTGCCTTCCGCCCGTCTCGGAAGGTGAGCGCCTCGGGGTATGGAATCTACGCATTTGTAGAAGTCGGCTGGCTGTGACATGCCGAAGGGCCGACTGGCGTCAGTCGAACGCCAGCGGCCCTTGCTCTCGCCCCATGCGACGGGTGACACCGGCAGGTCTGGCGACGACCCGGCCGAACTGGACGTCACGACCACCCAGCGCCTCATGGATGCCTCCCGCAGGCTCACCGGCGCCTGGCACCCCAGCCCCAACCCGCGCGCCCACGGCCCTCAACAGGCCGACCTGCGCGCGGTCTTCCCTGTTCCAGCGTCGAGGTCTCACGAAACCCGTGCGCTTCCTCATGCAGAACCAGAAAGCCCTATGCCTCACCGCAATGCGCCCCTGACCCAAACCGGCCGCCTCCGTCCGACTCTCCGCGTGGTGCGCGACGGCTGGCCGTCGTCCCCCGGGGATGGGCGGAATGGTGCTGTGTCGTCGACGCCTTCGGCGCACTGGCGATAGCCGTACTCGCTTAGCCCTCGTTACCTTCTTCCCCACCTTCGTCTTCGCCCTCGAAGGCGTCCCCGATCTCGTCGACCACTTCAGCGGCGACCATGCCGCCGGCAACACTGGCCGCTCCGGCGGCGATGGCGGTGCCCATGCCGTGGCCGGCGCGGTGGTGGCCGCCGTGATGGCTGCCGTGGTGATGACCGTCGTGGTGGTGGTCACCGTGGCCATGTCCGGCAGCGCGAGATTGGCCGTGGTCGTACGAGCTGTGGGAGCCGTAGGAGTGACGGTGCTCGACCAGCAGTCGTACCCAGTTGTCGACCTCGGTGTTCCAGTTGACGCGTTCGACGCCCTCCTGGCCGACGGTGAAGCCGGTGAGCGCGTCGTGGCCCTCGGAGAACAGGCCGTCCCGCTTGTCGGCCTCCAGGATGACCTCCATCTCGCCGGGAAGCGCGAGGAACGTCACCTCGATCTCGCTGATCGCGTGCGCGTACTGCGGAGCCGCCGTGAGTTCGATCTCCTGGTAGAAGGGCAGCTGCTGGCCGGTGCCGCCGATGCGGCCGTACTCAAGATCCGCGGACTTGAAACCGAAGCCGAGCTGCCCGAACGCCTCCAGGATCGCCTCCTGCACGGGCAGCGGCCGCACGGCGAGCATGTCGAGGTCGCCCTTGTCCTTCGCCCCGGCCACGCCGAGCTCGGTCCGTACGCCGAGGACGATGCCGAGCGCCTGGCCGTGCAGCTCGGTCACGGGGGTCTCCCACGGCAGCGTCACCGCGAACGGCACGACCCGTTGCTCGTCCGCGGCGAGGCGGAAGCCACCGCCGACGGTGAACCGGTCGAACACGAGGACGCCTTCGAGCTCGCCGTCGTGGGGCTCCGCCTCGACGCGGGTGACGAGTTCCAGGGTGATGTGCTCGATGTCGAAGGCGGCCTCGCCGCCCTTGAGGTGGACCTCGCCGGTGAGGCTGCCGCCGGGCTGGACGGCTCCCGGGGCAAGGACCGTGTCCACGGCAGGCCCGCCGACGAGCGAGCCGAGCAGTCGCTTGAACACCATCGTGGCGTTCGCTCCTTCTTTGATGCGTGCGGGAACACCCGGGAACATCCCGGATGACCCTGGCATTATCTACAGACATGTAGAAGCATAAGAGCAGTGCGAGCCTTGCGAAGCCGTCGACGCGGGAGGCTGGGCTGCACAGTCCGAAAGGCCTCGCGCCGGACCAGCCACAGGGGATGGTCAGGCGCTTTACCGACCCTTTACCATGGTTTCGCGGACACTGTTCCGCCACGAACCAGCCAACACGGACCGCAGCGTCCATCTAGTCACGAAGGAGCAGCAGACCCGCGATGGGTGAACCTCCCAGTCCCAGCCGTGCCGCATCCCGCCCGCTCACCATTGAGGGATCGGGGGTGGCACGGTGACCGAAGTACTTCTGCTGCTCCTCGCCCTCGCGCTGACGCTGGCGTGCGCCGTATTCGTCGCGGCGGAGTTCTCGCTGACCACGGTCGAGCGCAGCGAGCTGGAACGCGCCGCCGAGGCCGGTGAACGCGGCGCCGAGGGCGCGCTGAAGGCCGCGAAGCGCCTGACCTTCCAGCTGTCCGGGGCCCAGCTGGGCATCACGGTGACGTCGCTGATCATCGGCATGCTGGCCGAGCCGTCCGTTTCGGCACTGCTGCGCGGCCCGCTCGAAGCCGTCGGTGTTCCCGCCGCGGCCGTCTCGTCCGTGGCCACGCTCCTGGGTGTCGCGATCTCCACCGTGGTGCTGATGGTGGTCGGCGAGCTGGTGCCGAAGAACTGGGCGATCTCCCGTCCGCTGGCCGTGGCCAAGGTCGTCGCCGGACCGCAGCGTGGCTTCACCGCCGCGTTCGGACCGCTGATCCATCACCTGAACAACACGGCGAACCGGCTGGTGCGACGCTTCGGTCTGGAGCCCCAGGAGGAGTTGGCCTCGGCCCGCACGCCCGAGGAGCTCGTCGCGCTCGTGCAGCACTCGGCTCGCCAGGGTGCGATCGAGGCGGACTCGGCCGAGCTGTTCGTCCGCACCCTGCACCTGGGCGAGCTGACCGCGGAGAACGTGATGACGCCCCGCATCGATGTCCAGGCCCTCGAGGCCCACGCCACCGCCGCGGACGCCGCGAACCTCACCCTGGCCACCGGCCTTTCCCGGTTCCCCGTCTACCGCAACACTCTCGACGAAGTGATCGGCACCATCCACATCCGCGACGTCCTCGCCCTGGACGAGGGCAAGCGCCCCCTTACGCCCGTGGTCGACCTGGCCACCGCGCCGCTGCTGGTGCCGCACTCCCTACCCGTGGACAAGCTCCTCGTACGGCTGCGCAAGGCCCGCACCATGGCCATCGTCATCGACGAATACGGCGGTACTGCGGGCGTGGTCACGGTCGAGGACATCGTCGAGGAAGTCGTCGGCGAGGTCCGTGACGAGCACGACCCGCACGAGGCACCCGACCTGATCGCCGTCGAGCCGTCGCCGGACGGCCGTGCCGTGTGGGAGGCCGAGGGCAGCGTCCGCCTCGACGAGCTCGAAGAGATCGGTCTCACTGCCCCAGAGGGCCCGTACGAGACGCTGGCCGGCTTGATCGCCACCCGTCTCGAGCGCATCCCCACGGTGTCTGACCGTCTCGACGTCGACGGCTGGCAGCTGGCCGTGCTCCGTGTCGAACACCACCGCTCCGACCGTGTCCGTATCACCGTCCCCGCCACCACGCAGAGCGTGGAGAAGAGCCGATGACCACCCTGCAGCTTCTGATCGGTGCCTTCACGCTCCTCACCAACGCCTTCTTCGTCGGCGCGGAGTTCGCACTGATCTCCGTGCGCCGCAGCCAGATCGAACCGGCCGCACTCAAGGGCGACCGCCGGGCGAAGAGCACGCTGTGGGGTCTTGAGCACCTGTCCGCGATGATGGCCACGGCGCAACTCGGTATCACCGTCTCGTCGCTGGTGCTCGGTGCGGTCGCGGAACCGGCCATCGCGCACCTGTTGGAGCCGCCGTTCCACGCGATCGGCGTGCCCGACGCGTTGATCCACCCCATCGCCTTCGTCATCGCCCTGGCCTTGGCCACGTATCTGCACATGCTGGTCGGCGAGATGGTCCCGAAGAACATCGCGCTCGCCGCCCCTGCGCCGACCGCACTGTGGCTGGGCCCGCCGCTGGTCGCCCTGACCCGCGCCCTGCGGCCCGTGATTTTTGGGATCAACGCGTTCGCCAACGCCCTGCTGCGGCTGATGAAGGTCGAACCGAAGGACGAGGTCGCTTCCGTTTTCACCGACGACGAACTGGCCAGGCTGGTCAAGGACTCCAGTGCCGCCGGTCTGCTCGACCCAGAGGACGGCGAACGGCTCCAGGACGCCCTCGAACTCGGCACTCGGCCGGTCGGCGAGGTGATGGTGCCGCTGGACAGGGTCGTCACGGTCAGGCACGACATCACCCCGCAGGGCCTGGAACGGGCGGCGGCCGCCAATGGCTTCTCCCGCCTTCCGGTCGTCGGACTCGGCGAGGAGATCCTGGGATACCTCCACATCAAGGACGCCCTCGGCGCCGCCGACCGTACCCGGCCCTTCCCGCGCGAGGCCCTGCATCCGATCACCAAAGTCGCCATCGACACCCCGCTGGACGACACCATGACCGCCATGCGTGCGGC
This sequence comes from Streptomyces sp. NPDC002133, assembly GCF_040296405.1. Taxonomy (NCBI): domain Bacteria; kingdom Bacillati; phylum Actinomycetota; class Actinomycetes; order Kitasatosporales; family Streptomycetaceae; genus Streptomyces; species Streptomyces sp. NPDC002133. The sequence goes on from NZ_JBEOXF010000029.1 coordinate 25,636, forward strand.
CGGCACCCACCTCGCCGCCGTTACCGGCAACAAGGGCACCGTCATAGGCTTCGTCACCATGGAGGACGTCCTGGAAGAGCTCGTGGGCCCCACACCCGGCGCCGTGGCCTGACCGTCAGCAACCAGCGCAACGGTCGACTCCCGCTTCGGGTGCCGACCGTTGCCGTACTGGACGACGCGACGCCTCACGCTTGCAGCGGCGACGATCAAGACCTGCCCATGGCCGACATTTCGCCACAGGCCTACCACTGAGACTGATGAATCAGTTACGAGTAGGACTGTCGAACGTTGCTTGATGCGGCACCAGCACTGGAGGGCAGTGGGCGGCGTTCCGCGCATCTGCCGAACAGCCTCTGACCTGACCTTTTGTGGCCGTTGGAGGTTGGTCCCGGCGTGGCCGGCGGATCTGGTCCTGGCCGACGTGGGCTGGCCGCGGGTCTCTGCTTCGCGGCTGGTCCAGCTGCCGGTGCGGGGGCAGCCTGGTGGGTGTGGGTTATGCGCCGATCGTTGTGTACCGGCTGTCTGCTTCGGGTGGCCGACGGGTCACAGTGCACTCGCATGGCCGGGACAAGATTCTCGGCACTGCCTTTTCGGATCACGACCTGGTCGTGTTCCTCGAAGCCGCCGGGATCATCGATCCGGAGACGGTGATCGATGATCCGCGTCGGGTGGAGTGGCGTGGCGGGTGTGCTCATCAGTGGACTGCTGCCTGACAGGCAGAGCGTGAGGCAGGGCCCTGGGCGGGCGGGTCAGGGCCTCAGGCATGCATCCGTGCGGCGGCAGCCAGGTGCTCTCAGCGCCCCACGGCTTAGAGAGGCCGCGCCGGACCTTCAGGAACGCTGATCGCCGCTCGGCAGCGGCTCACACGGCGCTGCCCGCTGTCACGATGCCTGGGCAGCGGGCATGGGGAGGCCGTGTGCGGCGACCAGGTGCGCGCTGCCGTCGGCCAGCCGGTAGGACAGGCCCGCCACGCGACCCGGCCGACGGCCACGCGCTCGGCGAGAACGCGAGAGCGTTCCAACAGCAGGTCGACGGTGTGCCGGATGTGTTCGTGGAGGATCTCATCGGCCTGGTCACGCCCAGCGGCACGAGCCGCCAGCACCCTCGGGGGCACCCGCTCGACGACGTCACGCACGAAACCGGCCGGCACCCTGCCGCCATCGGCGGCGCCGCGGGCAGCCGTGATCGCCCCGCACGAGTCATGACCGAGAACCAAGACCAGCGGGCAGTCCAGCACGCTCACCCCGTACTCGATGCTGCCCAGCACCTCCGTCCCCACGACGTGGCCTGCCGTCCGCACCACGAACAGGTCGCCCAGCCCCTGGTCAAAGATGATCTCGGCCGCCAGGCGGGAATCGGAACAGCCGAAAAGCACCGCGAACGGGCGCTGGGCCGGAGCGGTCGCGGTGCGGCGTGCAGCGTCCTGGTTGGGGTGCTCCGGCGAACCGGTGACGAACCGGCCGTCCCACGCCCCCATCGCGAAACGCCTATTCGGGAGTCCGCCGACCCAGCCCGCCGCACCCGACGGCGACCGCCAGGGCCGGACCCCAGCCATAAGGTGACCCCATGGCGGAACGGCTGAGCGCGAAGAGATGAGCGCACGGTCGCCGCCTGTCCCACCACCCGAGCGGCGCCGTCCAGGTGCAGCGAGTGGCAGCCACGCCGAGGCTGGCAGAGGATGAGAGCGCTGCTCTCGCGCCGTGTCGGCTAAGGAGGCCCGGACATGCGCTGGTGGCCGTCGCTGATCAGGATCGGCCGGGACGGGCTGCGCATTCAACGGGCCTTCGCCGCCCCGTCGGCGATCGCACGGGCCGTACTGGCCATTCTGCTCGCCACGGTCCTCGGCCTGCTGCTGGGCGACCCGGTGGCCGGGGCCATGGCCAGCGTCGGTGCGTTCATCTGCGGCATCGGTACGCTCCTGAGCCCGCTGCGACACCCTGTGGTGAACGCGCTCGGGATGGCTGCGGCCTTCAGCGCAATGGCGGTGCTGGGGGCCCTGGTGCACGGCACCACCTGGCTGTTTCTGCTGCTGCTCACGGTCGCGGCGTTCGCCGCCGGACTGTGGCGGACGGTGGGCGTCGCGCCCGGCATCCGGGGTTGCCTCGCGGTCATCGGGCTGTTGATCACAGCTGATCTCGCTCCCGACGTACATGGCGGCCTGGTGATGGCCGGGTGGATCGCGGTCGGGACCGGACTCGTCGTCGTGGTGCAGTTGCTCCCGCCATACGGTCCGCGGTTCGCCTCCCAACGCCGTGCTCTTGCAGCCCTGTACCAGTCGCTCGCCGAGGCCTCGGTCACGGCCGGGACCGCCGCCTTGGGCCGGTCCGCTCCGTTCACGGCTGCCCGGCAGGCCCTGGACCTGCTGCCGCAGTTCAGCCGGCCGGCGGCGGCGGCCATGTTCGGACTGCTGGGAGAGGCCGAGCGCATCAGCCGCGCGCTGCATTCCGTACGAGTGTCGGTAGCCGCGGCGGAAGCGGCTGGGAACCAGGAGGCCCTGGCTGCCGCCGCTCAAGCGCTGGGCAACATCTCCCGTACGGTGGCCTCCGGCCGCGAGCACCGCACCCCCGGGGAGGTCTGGACCTTCCTGGAGGTGTGGGCGGCCGCCTCGCCCGTGCGCAGCCCGCGCGACCTGGCCGCGCGGCTGCGGCTGGCCGAGCAGCTGGCCTGGCGCTCGACCGACGACCGCCTCGGCGATGTACTGGAACCCCACACCGAGGTGCCGGGCCTATACGAGGGCACCCCCTCAGTGGCACGCACCGCCCGGCGGATCCGGGCGCAGCTGCATCCCCAGTCGCCGATCTTCCGCCATGCGGTGCGGCTCGCCGTGGGCGTGGTGCTCGCCGAGGTCATCGGCCGGTCGATCGGCGGGTGGGGCGGGCTGGGCATCTCCGCACACGGCTTCTGGGTGGCCCTCACCACCATGCTGGTGCTCTTCCCCGGGTACGGGCACACCATCGCCCGCGGCTGGGGACGGGCGGCCGGGGCCATACTGGGCGGCCTCTTCGCCTGGGTGCTGTCCCTGCCGCACTGGTCGCCCACCGGCCTCGCGGTCGCGTCGGTGGTGCTTGCCGCGGCGTCGTTCGTGACCCTGCGGACCGGGCAGCTGATGCTCAACCTGTGGCTGACCACCTGGATCGTCTTTCTGATCCACCACGTCGGCGGGCTGCCCGGGCCCACGGCGTGGGCGCGCGCTGCCGACACGGTGGTCGGCGCTGCGCTCGCCGTACTCATCTTCCTGGTCTGGCCGACCTGGTCCACCCGCCGGCTGCCGGGCCTGCTCGCGGAGTGGCTGCGGGTGCAGGACCGGCTGCTGCCCGAACTGCTCACCGGGTACGCCGACGTCGGGACTACCGACCGGGCAGCCGTCGACGCGCTGCGGGCGCGGTCACGGCAGATCAGGGAGCACCTGGAGGCCGCGGTGGAGCAGTCGCACGCCGAGCCGGCCGAGCACCGCGGACCCTGGTCGAGTGCGCAGCTGGAGCAGATCAGGACTCAGGTCTCCACGCTCGCCGGATGTGCCACCCTGCTGGGCGAACACCTGCCGCGTACCTCGCAGGACACCGTGCCGGAGCTGACCGAACTGGCCGATCCGCTGCACGAACACCTCGCCGCCCTGGCCCGCGCCGCCGCTGGAGCCGAGACCGTGGCCCCGGGGGCATTGCGGTCGGTCTTCGACTCCTTCACCGCCCGCTCCGGCCTGCTGGCCGAGGCGTCCGACGGCTCCGGCGACGCCGCGACCAGCCGCGCCGTCGCCCTGAGCACCACAACCGTCGACGCCGTCGAGGCCCTGACCGCCACCATCGCCTCCCGTCACCGCCCCCGTCGCCACGCGGCGCCCTGAAATTCGCTCTGCCGGGGGTGAGGGGCGTGCGCAAGGTGTACGGCGCCGGCGGACGCCAGGTGGCCGCGCTGGACGGCGTCTCCCTCGGCTTTCCCCGCGGCACCTTCACCGCCATCATGGGCCCTTCGTCCTTATCCCCGGTGCGGACAAACGCGGCTGACGGCGTCAGTGAAGCGCTTTTTCTTCGTCTGCGTCCGGTCAGGCGGCGGCGCAGCCACCACGTGCGCGCAGGGTGTCAGGCGCTCAAGGAACCGCTCAGGGAGAGCCGCGTACGGTCGCTGGCGGCACTGCCCCCGGTGGGCACTGGCTTGTGGGTCGAGGGACGGCTGGCACATTCCGTGAGGGATCATGCAGCCATGACTCTCAGGGACACCCTCGCTCGCGTGGAGGCAGACCTCGCTGCGGGGCGAATACCGATGGCGCGGCAGCGTCTGCGCGGCCTCGTGGCCTCCTTTCCTCAGGACCTCTCGTTGAGGCGCCGTCTGGGCGAGGTTTACCGGCTGTACGGCGAGCCCGCAGAAGCCGGCCGATGGATGTACCTCGAAGCGGATCGGGACCCCGCGGAGACATGCGCCTTCGAGGAGCGGTACTCCACGCCGCTGCGGCGGATGCGGGCACTGGCCTGGCGCGGACCGGAATCCCTGGCCAATACCGCATTCGCAGCCCAACAGTTGGCGGCCGTACAAGAGGCCGGCTCGGGCCACGTGGGGCGGCCCGTCGCCTGGGCCGCGATCCCGCCCGATCGCGACGATGAACCTGAAGACGACCAGAACTCGGTCGCCGATTGTCTCGTCGGCGCCGGCGTGGTTGTGATGGTGCTGGGGTTCTTCGCCATCTGGGTGGTCGGCTTCATCACTTTCGCCCGTTGGCTCTGGCCGTAACCGGCGGAGGTGGCGTCAGGTGCCCAACTGCTGCGTCGCCGGAACTCCGGGTTCTGTCAGGGCCCGCATACTCCACTCCCGGGACGCACGGCTCCGAGCTGTACGGTGACGAGGATGCCGAAGTCTTCCTCGGTCGCGTCCTGGTCGCGCTCGTCCTCGAGCCCGAGGACGCCGGGCGTCCGGCGGTCACTTCGGGACGCCTCAGGGAACACCGTCGGAGTGGCGGTCTTGGTGGTCGACATCTCAGACCGCCGCCGACCGGCCGCCCCGCCAACTGGTGTTCGACGGTGACTTTCCGATCTCGGACGAGCCGCTGCCCTGCTTCCTCGACGACGCTGCGGCCGAAACTCCGGGATGAGATCACCGTCGGCGGCGATCGTTCGGATCGGCCCATGACCCTGCTAGACCCGCACGGAGCACAGGTCCGAGGCCTTGTTGTGGGTGTATTCCGGGTGGCAATGCCCCGTCGCTCTGTCGTCGCCACCACCGTTGGGCCGCCGGCGTCACCCGCTCGCTTGGGTATTGCGTGTGGGTCAGGAATGCCTCGACTACTTTTCGTGCGGGTCGGTGGGGCGGTACTGCCATGAGTACTGCTTCGTATCCATCGGGCAATGGGGGTGCGGCCAAGGCGACTTCGTCACCGGAGCGCAGGCGTAGCACCAGTCCCCGTAGGCCGTGTTCGCTGCTGGGTATGGTGCGCAGTTGTGCGTGCATCTGGTCCTGCGAGGGGGCGTAGAGCCGTAGATGGGCCAGGAGTGTGCCGTGTGCGAATTCTTCCCAGCGGTCTGTGCCGAGGCGGCGGTACGGCGGCTCCTGCCACGGCCGTAGCGCGTCGAGGCGCTCCAGTAGACGCCGCAGGAAGTCCCTGGCCGACGCTTCGTCGTGCGGTTGCCAGGACAGGTCCAGGTCCCAGACTTCCGCGGCGAGTTCCGTCTTGATCGCCGCGTACTGCTCCTGTGCAGTGAGGTCGTAGATCGGCCTCTCCAGGATCATGCGGCTGATGTGTTCGACTTCCTTGTCGCCGAGGTCCCGGCTGAACTGCACGCAGTAGAGGATCGGCTCGACGATTCTGTGATGCATGGGCACAGTATGACGACCGATCTGTCCGCCTGCGGCGAAGCTGCCGCCCGCCAGGATCCCGTCCCGTTCGCCCGGCCGGCTCTCGAGATCCTCGCCCGCACCGGGATGCGTTGCGGCGCGAACTGGGCCCGCGGCGACCACGGCCCAGATCTGCGAGGTTGTCGGGCAACTCGTCGCGGCCAGCCAGTGGAAACGGGGACCGAGGTCCTGGTCGTGCTGGACGCCGGACACGATGCTCCACACATCGCCCACCTGGGTCCCAAGCCCCGGCAAGGGCCCCGCCCTCGGTCCCTCTTCCAGGGGTCTCGGCAGGGGCGGGCTTCCGGCTGGCCGGCGGCTGGCCCCTGTCCTCGGGGAGCCCGATGTGTCTGCTGTTCCGGGTGATGCGGGTCTACGGTGTGCCGGTGAGTGACGAGGTGGTGCCGCTGGACGGCGAGGACGTGCCTGAGGCCGACGAGGTGCTTGCCGGGGTCTTGGTTGCTCAGGGCAGGGCAGGGCAGGGCGGGACGCGGGCGTCGGGGCTGCTGCGGGATGCGCGGCGGGCGGCTGGCCAGGGCGGGGCTGGAGTGGTCCGGGGAGGTCGCCGAGTCGTGTCTGCCGGGCGCAGCTGATGCGCTGCGGAGCCTGCTCGTGCCTCGCCGGGATCCGCGGCCTCAAGCGTGTTCTCGTAGTCGGTTACGTGATCCTGAAGGAGGACCTGATTCGAACCACGCCTATCCGGACCGGTCCTCCGCCCCAGAGGACGAACCGCTCGTCGTTCCCGCCCCCTTGCCGGAGTTCGGACCCGGAGGCCCTGGCCCCGACAAGCAGCCCAGGGCCGATCCCGGCCCATGAGAACCGCGCCCGCCACCGATACCGGCCCGTGTCAGTGACCCACCCGACAACAACCCCCACCAACAGCACCCATCCCTGATATACCTCGCCCGCTCCACTGTCATGTGACGTCGGCTCTCACGACTCCGTTGTGGTCGTGAGAGCCGACGTTGTGTTTCGGGGAGGATATCGGTGTCGTTGTGGCGCACCCGATGTTCGACTCTGGCCGGGTCGGCGTCAGGAGAGCAGGTCGATCTTCTGTCCAATGTCATGCTGTTCTGCCTGTTGGTAGGCGACCCACGCCAGAGCAAGGTCTTGCCAGGGAAGTCCGACAGGCGCGTAGACGGAGCGGTCCGTCGCGCTGGTACGTCCTGGATGGTCGCCACGCACAACCTCGCTGAGTGTGGCCTGAGCAGCGGAGGCTGCAAGGCCGGCGGCCGACAGAGCGCCCATGGTCGCGGCGAGTTCTCGGTCGTCGACGACCAGGAGTGCAGATTCCAGCAAGTCGGCAGAGAGTTCCTGTTTACCGGGTTCGTCGGCTCCTAGGCTTGTGACGTGCTGCCCTGGCCGCGTATCCGCCAGCCGGAGCAGCGGTGAGCGTGACCAGGTGGCGAGCAGGACGATGTCAGCGGCCGCGGCGACCTGTGTGGCAGATGTCAGGAGGCGGCCGTCGTGGCGTGAGGCGAAGGCGTTGGCGCGATCCGGATCCGAGTCGTAAATGACGATCTCGCGATGCCGCCGCAAGGCGCTCAGACCATGCACCATGAGCTCGGCCTGAGCGCCTGTGCCGATCACTCCGAGTATTGAGCCGTCCGCAGAGGCGGGGCCGGCGAGAAGGTGAGTTCCCAGGGCCGCAGCCAGTCCGGTGCGCCATGCGGTGATGGTGGCGGAATCCATCAGCGCGAGGAGCTCACCGTTGTGACCGCTGTGAAGGCAGACAACTCCGCGCAGAGCTGGTCGGGCTCCCGGGAATTTGGCGTTGACCTTCACGGTGTACGCCTCGATGCCAGGCAGTACGCCAGGGATCAGAGCCGTGGCCGTTCCGGGAAATGGCAGGTCAGTACGTATCCGTTGCCCGGCTATCGGGGAGACGGCGGCGCGGAAGCCGTCGCGCAGCGCAGCTATGCAAGACACCGGCTCCAGCACGGCCTGCAAGTCACTTCGAGTCAGTAGGCGGGTCATTCGCTCATGATCTCGCAGGGCTCCATCGGTTTGCGGCGCAGGCACTGGCCTGGTTGCAGGGTCCGCGAGTTCGTCGTTCCGGCAGCGCGGATGTCGGGCTCGCGCTGTCAGCCGGACTGCTCGCGGTGATCATTTCGCGGTACCGCGGTGCCGGGCCGGGGTTCGGCCGCGGTGGTCCGCAGACGCGCCCTCCGTTCCCGGTGGCGCAGCCACCACTACAACGGACACCGGCCGCACCGATCCCGGCAGCAGCTACCGCCCGGCGCGACCGGGCAGCCCGCAGACGTGCACGACCTCGACGACAGAAGCCTGCTCCGCACCAGGGTTTTCGGCGGCATCATCAACGAGGAACGATACGCTGCGTGACCTGCCACGACGACTTTTCGAGCCCCACAGGCTGGGGGGCGTCAGCCCAGCCCCAGCCGGGGTATTTCCCGTCCCGGGGAGCGGTCCATCACCATCAGCAGGCCGGCCTCGCGAGTCCTGTCGTAGGCGGCTTCGTCTATGACGCCCAGCTGGAACCAGATCGCCTTGGCGCCGATCGCCACAGCCTGGTCTGCGATGCCTCCGGCGAGGGCGGAGTTGACGAACACGTCCACCACATCCACCGGGAAAGGGATCTCCGCCAGGGAAGCGTAGCCCTGCTCACCGTGCACCGTCTCGGCCTTTGGGTGCACGGGCACCACCCTCTTGCCGATGCGCCGCAGCTTCTCGGCCACGCGGTAGGCGGCCCGTTCGGGGTTGTCGGACAGGCCCACCACGGCCCAGGTGTCTCCGGCAGCGGTGAGGATCTGCCTTATTGTCGCGTCATCGCCATGAATCGTCATGCCCGGGACCGCCGTGCGGTGGTGAGTTCCGCACCAGTTCCCGCCAACCGCATGATCATGGGGAGCGCCGGGTCTGTGGACTTCGTCAGTCGCATGAGTAGACGTTAGCCTGTTTGAATACTGTATGCAATAGCACCTTCGGTGTCCGCCGTTCGACAGGAGCGGCAGGGGAAGGTCCTCATCCGCCAGGAGCGCCGCGCGCACCAACGCGGGGTGCGCCGCTCCGCGGTACGGAGCTCGGCTACCTGACGGCCACCGAGTACGAGGTCCTGCGGACGGTAAACGAGACGGTCCCAAGGCACCGTCGAAGAGCGGCGATGGGTGAGGACCAGGTGTGCCTGACTCTGTCGGCCGCCCCGATCGCGAACTGGTTGCTCATGTCGGCTCCGAAAGCGCTCATCGCGCCTCAGGGTGTCCGCCAGACGGCGGCGACGGTCCGGGGCCGCCTGTACATGATGATCAACGAGACCGAGACCGAGGCCGTCGCGGAGTCCGGAGTCCCAGGGTTCGCGCCGTCCGAACCCCACCCGGTGATCCGGGCCGCGGCGGCCGCGCACTGGACAGCCAGGAAACGCAAACTCACTCGACTTCCTGTCACATCTTGCCGAGCTGTTTTGTCAACGGTGTGTCATCCCCATCACGGGAACAGGAGATCGCTTTGATGCCCTTCTCAATCACTTCGGCAACTCCTTCGCGGTCACATTCCAGAGGCACATCGATTCAGCGGGCCAGGTGGTGTCGAACTCAAGGCCGCTGGCTACGACACAGGAACTGATGAAGTGCGGCGCCAGCCATATCAAAGGTTGTGGCTTGTCCATAGATGGGCACACCTAGGAGGCTGCGCACACCGGGGAGACCTCGGTCGGCCTTCGCCTGATCGCAATCCGGCGGGAGTCAACGTCTTCACCGGTGCTGAGCGCGCCGCCCTGGAACTGACGCAACTGACGGAACAGGGCACGCACCAGATCGCCGACGCGTCCGCCGATGTCTCGGGCGAGGGCTGGGCGAATACCGCCCAGCACGACGACGAGGACCAGCTCGACGCCCGGATATTCCTCATCTCCGTGGTGAATTCCTCTCACGTCATCAACGTCATCAACCGGCAGCCGCCGGCGGTCACCAGCCCGGCCGACTCCGATGGCCAGAGACTGCCGTACCGCACGCCGGGACTTGGCCGTCGTACCCCCGTTCACGGGCGGTGTGAGCCGCCTGAACACCGCCGAGCCGCTGCGCACCCGTGCCAAGGCGCACCGGGTGGCGCAAGTGCGGAGCGGGGTTTGCGCCTGACGCGGGCGCCCCGCGGGCTCGTACGGGACGGCATCCATAAAGCTCGACAAATCGGACATGTGGCGTCAAAAACTGCACCAGCGAGGCGGCGCTTGACTCGCTGGCGAATTAAGTTCAAGCTTCGTTTAAACCGGTTCAAGTCCTGGTCATGTGTTCGCCACCAGCGGCGCCATGGTCTGGGGGCATCCCGCTCCGGTACGGAAGGCAGTGCTGTACAAGCGCTTCTCCCACATGCCGGGACGCCGTCGAACCGGGGAGCAGTCGCAGGTTCTTCCGTCGACAGAAACTGGAGTCGCGCATGGCCCGTCGTCCCACGATTGCGGATGTGGCGCAGTTGGCCGGGGTGTCCCGCGCGACTGTTTCCTTCGTCCTCAACGACCGACCCGGTGTGGCCCGCGCCACGCAGAAGCGCGTCCGCGCGGCCGCCGAGGAACTGGGTTGGACCCCGAGCCGCAGTGCGCGGGCGCTGTCCACCGGCCGGGCACGGGCCGTGGGGCTCGTCCTGACCCGCGAACCCGACCTCATCGGCACCGATCCGTTCTTTCCGGCGTTCATGGCGGGCATCGAGTCGGTGATCTCGGAGACCGGGGACGGCCTGATGCTGCAGATCAGCCGCCCCGGAGACGAAATGAAGACCTACCGCCGACTGGCGGCCGACCGGCGGGTCGACGGCGTGTTCCTCACGGACCTGCGCATGGACGATTTCCGGCCGGCGCTGGTGGACGAACTGGGTCTGCCCGCAGTCGCAGTGGGCGCCGTCGAGGGTGGCACCCATCTGCCCACGGTGAACCTGGACGACCGCCCGGCGGTCCGCCACGCCGTGCACCACCTGGTGGAACTGGGCCACCGCGACATCGCGTACGTGGCCGGCCCGGAAGAGTTCGTGCACGCCCGGCGCCGCCGTCAGGCGTGGGCCGACGCGCTCGCCGAAGCGGGTCTGCCGTCCGGGCCGGTAGTGCCCGGAGGCTTCACCGCCGAGGGCGGAGCCCGGGCGACCCAGGTGCTGCTCGCCCGGGCCACTCCGCCCACTGCCATCGTGTACGCCAATGATCTGTCGGCCACTGCCGGTATGGCCGTCGCCCAGGAGGCCGGTCTTCTGCTTCCCGACGACCTCTCGATGGTCGGTTTCGATGACGTACCCCTCGCCTCCTGGACCCGCCCGTCGCTGACGACCTGCCGCGCCAACCCGGCCAGTTGGGGCAAGGCCGCCGCGCTGGCGCTCGTGGAGGTCATCGAACAGGGCACCACCGCAGACGTCGAACTGGACCCGGCCACGCTGGTACTGCGCGGCTCGACCGGCCCCGCGCCCACCCGTGGGGGCCGATGACCGCCGGCGACGGTGGTACCCACACCTTCCCTCCTTCAGAAACGCGGCCGACGCAAGCCCAACGACGTCGGCACTGCCAGCTGATCCCACCCAGTGAGAACGGAACCTCCAATGAAGAAGGCTCTCATCGCATTGCTGCCCGTGGCCGCCCTGACGCTCACCGCGTGCGGCGGCGGATCGGACTCCGGTAGCGCCTCCAACGACGCCCGTGGACCCATCACGATCTGGTACTCCAACAACGCGCAGGAAGTCGCTTGGGGAAAGAGCATGGTGGCCGCCTGGAACGCCGCCCACCCCGAGGAGAAGGTGACGGCGCAGGAGATACCCGCCGGGAAGAGCTCCGAGGAGGTCATCGGCGCGGCAATCACTGCGGGTAACGCGCCGTGCCTGGTCCTCAACACCGCACCGGCGGCCGTGCCCGGCTTCCAGAAGCAGGGCGGGCTGGTCGCGCTCGACGAGTTCCCCGACGCCAAGCAGTACCTGGAGTCCCGTGTCGGCGACCGGCTCACCCAGTACGCGTCCCCGGACGGCAAGTACTACCAGATGCCGTGGAAGAGCAACCCGGTGATGATCTTCTACAACAAGGAGCTCTTCAAGAAGGCCGGGCTGGACGCCGAGAACCCCAAGCTGGCGAGCTACCAGGACTTCCTGAAGACCTCGCGCAAGCTGGTGGAGAGCAGCGGCGCCAAGGCCGCAATCTGGCCCGCGCCGACCTCCGAGTTCTACCAGTCCTGGTTCGACTTCTACCCGCTGTTCACGGCCCAGACCGGCAAGCAGTTGGTCGAGGACGGCAAGGCCCAATTCGCCTCGCCCGAGGGCATCAAGGCCGCCGAGCTGTGGAAGACCATGTATTCCGAGGGCCTGGTCCCCAAGGAGATGTTCAACGGCGACGCCTTCGGTGAGGGCAAGTCCGCGATGGCCATCGTCGGTCCGTGGGCGGTCGCCGTCTACGGCGACAAGGTGGAGTGGGGCGCCGTCCCGGTGCCGACGGCCGACGGTGCGGCCGCCAAGGGCACCTTCAGCGACGAGAAGTCCATCGGCATGTACACCTCCTGCAACAACCGGGGGACCGCCTGGGACGTCATGAAGTTCGCCACCGGCAAGGAGCAGGACGGCAAGCTCCTCGAGGCGACCGGCCAGATGCCGATGCGCACGGACCTGACGGCCGCCTTCCCGTCCTACTTCTCCGCGCACAAGGAGTACGAGGTCTTCGCGGAGCAGGCCGCGCACACGATCGAGTCCCCGAACGTGCCGAACTCGGTCGAAATTTGGCAGACCTTCCGCGACGCCTACACGAAGTCCGTCATCTTCGGCAAGGGCGACCTCACCAGCACCCTGAAGGAAGCGGCCGGCAAGGTCGACAAGATGGCAGAGGGCCAGTGATCCGCGGCCATGTCCTCTACACACCATGACACCCACGGCCCCGGGCGCGGCAAGCCCGGGGCCGGGAGGGGCACAACGGAGCGGAGACAGCTCTGGAGGCTGCGGCTCGGCGGACATCAGCCCATCGGCATGCTGTTCGTCTCGCCGTACCTGATCTACCTGGCCGCGGTCTTCGTGTATCCGCTCGGCTTCGCCGTGTGGTTGTCCTTCCACGACTACTTCTTCACTGCCCCCGGTGCACAGGTGGACCGGCCCTTCGTGGGGTTCGACAACTACACCACGGTGCTCTCCGATCCCGAGGTGTGGCGTTCCTTCCTCAACATCGCCGTATTCCTCGTCATCAACGTGCCACTGACGGTGGTGTCCTCGCTGCTCCTCGCCAGCGCGCTCAACAGGAAGCTGCGGTTCCGTTCGTTCTTCCGGACGGCCTACTACATCCCCTATGTCACGGCCAGCGTCGCGGTCGTGGGCGTGTGGATCTTCCTGTTCAACACCAACGGACTGGTGAACCAGGCCCTCGGACCGCTCGCACCGGACCCGTCGTGGCTGGTGAACTCCCATCTGGCGATGCCGACCGTCGCGGTCTTCGTCGCCTGGAAGCAACTGGGCTTCTTCGTGGTGCTGTACCTGACGGCACTGCAGAACGTGCCCAACGAGCTGTACGAGTCGGCAGCACTCGACGGAGCGGGAAAGTTCCGGATGTTCCGGTCGATCACGATTCCCGCGGTGCGTCCCGCCACGCTCCTGGTCCTGGTCCTGGCCACCGTCACGGGGGCCAACCTGTTCACCGAGCCCTACCTGCTCACCAGCGGTGGCGGGCCCGACGGTGCGACCACCTCGCCCGTCCTGCTGATGTACCAGCGGGGTCTGCAGCAGGGGCACCCCGACGAGGCCGCCGCCATCGGCGTGATCCTCGTCGTGCTGATCACGGCCGTGTCACTCGCCTACCGGCGCTTCATAGAGAGGGACTGAGATGAACGCCGACGTCACAGCCTCGTCCGGGCCGAAGCACCGGCGCAAGGCGGATACCGCGGGACCGGCGTCCGGGTCGATCTGGTCGAAGATCGCGCTGCTCATCGGAGCGTTCGCTTTCCTCTTCCCCTTCTACTACATGATCATCGGCTCCCTGCAGACGGAGCCCGACTCCAGCCCGACGGGGGCCTTCCCCAACCCGGGCAACCTGAGCCTGCACAACTACGCCGCAATCAACTCAGCCATCTCGCTGGGGCGCTCGCTGGTGAACTCCGGGATCTTCACCGGTGGTGTCATCATCTGCACCACCTTCTTCGGCCTCCTCGCCGGCTACGCACTGGCGCGCCTGCACTTCCGGGGCCGGAGCTCCACCTTCGCCCTGGTGCTGCTGGTGCAGGTCGTCCCCTTCCAGCTGCTGATGATCCCGCTGTACGTGCTGATCGTCCGCAACTACGGCCTGGCAGACTCATACCTGGGCATGATCCTGCCGTTCGCGATCAACACCAGCGCCGTCTTCATCTTCCGGCAGTTCTTCCTGCAGCTGCCGCCCGCCATGTTCGAGGCGGCCCGCATGGACGGGGCGTCGGAGCTGCAGATCCTGTTCCGCATCGCGGTGCCGCTCTGCCGGCCCGCCCTCGTCTCGGTGGTGCTGCTGAGCTTCACCGGGCCGTGGAACGAGTTCCTGTGGCCGTTCCTGGTGACCAAGCAGCAGGACATGCAGCCACTGGCCGTCTCCCTGGCCAACTACATCAGCACCGTCTCCTCGGCCGCCGCCAACCCGTTCGGCGCCATCCTGGCCGGGGCGTGTGTGCTGGCGGCTCCCGCGGTCGCGCTCTACATCGCCTTCCAGAGCCGCTTCTCCTCCACTGACATCGATTCCGCCACGAAGGGCTGAACCCTGTGACCCACAGCACCACCAACCCCATCCGCTATCGCCTCACCAGGGTCGGCGTCGTCATGTCCCCCCAGGACGGCGAGGTCAATGAGGTCGAGGGCGTGCTCAACCCCGCCTCCGGCCGGACGCCGGACGGGACGCTGCACCTGCTGCCGCGCCTGGTCGCGGAGGGCAACGTCTCCCGCGTCGGGCTCGCCGAGGTCGTCGTCGAGAACGGCATGCCCACCGGTGTCGAGCGCCGCGGCGTGGTCCTCGCCCCCGACGCGGGCTGGGAGCGCGGGAAGAACAACGCCGGCGTGGAGGACCCCCGCATCACCTGGATCGAGGCCCTCGGCCGGCACGTGATGTCCTACGTGGCGTACGGCCCGCTCGGCCCCAAGCCGGCGCTCGCCGTCTCCGAGGACCTGGTGAACTGGGAGCGCCTCGGCCCGATCCAGTTCGAGTACCAGGCCGACCTGGACACCGACCTCAACCTCTTCCCCAACAAGGACGTCGTGCACTTCCCCGAGCCCGTGCCGGGCCCGGACGGCGAACTGTACTTCGCCATGCTGCACCGCCCGATGTGGGACCTGGGCTGGTTCCGTCCGGGTGAGGGCGTGCACCTGCCCGCGGGTGTGACCGACGAGCGTCCGGGCATCTGGATCTCCTATGTCCCCGTCGACGAGGTCAAGCACGACATCCGCGCGCTGACCCGGCCGCGCCACCACCGCCTGGTCGCGCTCTCCGAGCACCCCTGGGAGGAGCTCAAGATCGGTGCCGGCCCCGCCCCGATCCGGGTCGAGGAGGGCTGGCTGCTCATCCACCACGGTGTCTCCGGCCATATCGAGGACCCCTTCGCCCAGGTGCAGACAGTCAGCTACGCGGCCGGCGCGATGATCCTGGACCCCGCGGACCCGGCCACGGTGCTCTCGCGTACCAGCGAGCCGCTGATGGCTCCGGAGACCGAGGAGGAGCGCTCCGGCACCGTGCCCAACGTGGTGTTCCCGACCGCCATCGAGGAGATCGACGGCGTGCGGTACGTCTTCTACGGCATGGCCGACGCCCACATCGGCGTGGCCCGCCTGGACCGGGCCGAGTGACCGCCGTACCCGGGGCGGGCTTCGGGCTGGCGCTGATCGGCTGCGGCGGCTTCGGCGCCTACGTGCTGGACGCGGTGCGCGACATCCCCGGTCTGCGGGTCGTCGCATGCGCCGACCCGGACGGTGACCGCGCCCGCGCCCTGGCCGAGCGGCACGACGCGGCGGTCCTCACGACCGTCGAGGAGGCGATCACGTTCCCGGGTGTCGACGTGGTGGCCCTGGCCACCCCGCCCGGAGCCCACGCGGACGCGGCCGCGGCCGCTCTGCGCGCGGGCAAGCACGTCTTCTGCGAGAAGCCCCTCGCCGTGACCCTCGCCGACGCCGCGCGCGTCAAGGAGGATGCCGACCGGGCACCCGGCGTGCTCGTCGTCGACCATGTGCTGCGCTACAACCCGATCCTGCGGCTGCTCCAGCGGCTCGGCGCGGAGGGCCTGCTGGACCCGCTGCGGCGGTTCGCCTTCGAGAACGACGCCTCCGACGAGGACCTGGGCCCCGACCACTGGTTCTGGGACCCGGCGCACAGCGGCGGCATCCACATCGAACACGGCGTGCACTTCTTCGACGCGGCGAGCGCCCTGATGGGCAGCGACCCCGTCGAGGTGCAGGGCACCGCGGTGGCGGCAGCCGGCCGGCCGGTGGACATCGTGGTGGCCACCGCCGTTCATCCCGGCGGGGCCGTAGCCACCCACACACACTCCTTCACCCACGCCCACCGTGCGGAGCGGCAGCTGATGCGCCTGGACTACGGCTTCGCCGAAGCCCGGGTCACCGGCTGGATACCCACCTACGCGACCCTCACCGCATGGACCGACGAGACGGGGGCCACCCGCTGGGAGCAGCTGCCCGAGCGGGCCGGCGACCTCCTGGCGGTACCCGGGCTGCGTCCGTACGGGGACGAGCGGATCACGGTGTCGGTGTCCCGTGACGCCGGCTCGGACCGTCCCGCCTCCGGCCGCGGCATCCGGCGCAGTGTCCCGCACCGGGTCGACGTCGTCGTGGACCTGGGAGGCGAGCCGCGCAAGCCCTACGTCTACGCCGAGAGCGTGCGCGCCGCCTTCACCGACCTGCTGCACTGCGCGGCGCACGGCGGTACCCCGGTGGCCGACGCCCGCGCCGGACTGGCCGCCGTCGCGGTGGCGGAAGCGGCAACCCGCTCCGCGCAGACCGGTCGCACCCTGCCCGTCATCGTCCCGGCTCGGTCGGGCGGCGAGGGGCCCAGGTGACCGCGCACCGACTCACCGGCGACGTTACCCCCGTCCCCGGCCCGGCCCTTGCCGGGCCGGGCACCGGCGGCGCCGGTGCGCCGGACGTTCCGTGGTGGCGGGACGCGGTGTGCTACGAGATCTACCCGCGCTCCTTCGCCGACGGCGACGGGGACGGCATCGGGGACCTGCCCGGTGCCACGGCGCGGCTGGACCACCTGCGGCGCCTCGGCGTGGACGCAGTGTGGATCACGCCGTTCTACCCCTCGCCGCTGGCGGACGGCGGCTACGACATCGCCGACCACACCGGTGTCGCACCCGACCTCGGCACCCCGGCCGACTTCGGCGCCCTGGTGCAGCGGGCCCACGCGCTGGGCATCAAGGTTCTGGTGGACCTCGTCCCCAACCACACCTCCGACCGACACCCCTGGTTCCGGGAGGCAGTCGCCGCCGAGCCGGGCTCGCGGGCCAGAGAGCGCTACATCTTCCGGCCGGGCCGCGGCGACGACGGTGAACTTCCCCCGAACGACTGGCAGTCGGCGTTCGGCGGCCCCGCCTGGACCAGGGTCACCGCACAGGACGGCCGCCGGACCGAGTGGTACCTGCACCTCCACGCGCCGGAGCAGCCCGACCTGAACTGGCGCGACCCCGAGGTGGTCACCGACTTCGAGCGGATCCTGAAGCACTGGTTGGACCGAGGCGTCGACGGTTTCCGGGTGGATGTCGCCCACACGCTGTTCAAGGCGGACGGCCTGCCCGACGCGGGCCCCGGCCAGCACAAGGACATCCATCGCAACCACCTGATGCCCTACTACGACCAGGAGGAACTGCACCCGCTGTTCCGCGACTGGCGCGCCCTGCTGGACAGCCATCCGGCGCCCGCCGGTTCGGTGGCCCCCGGGGAACGGGTGATGGTCGCCGAGGCCGGAATCTTCGACCGTGAGCGGCTGGCCCGGTACGTGAGTCCCGGCGAAATGCAGCAGACCTTCAACTTCGCCTTCCTCGAGTGCCCGTGGGACGGGGCGGCGATGCGCGAGGTGGTCGAGCAGTCCGTCGCCTCCATGCAGGTGGTGGGAGCCCCGGTCACCTGGGTGCTCTCCAGCCACGACGCAGTTCGGCCGGTCACCCGCTACGGCGGCGGCCGGGCCGGTGAGCGGCGTGCCCGGGCCGCGGCGCTGCTGATGCTTGCGCTGCCGGGAGCGGCCTACGTCTACCAGGGCGAGGAGCTCGGGCTGCCGCAGGCCGAACTCCCCGAAGACCGGCTGCGCGACCCGCTGTGGGAGCGCTCGGGACACCGGGAACGTGGGCGGGACGGCTGCCGGGTACCGCTGCCCTGGGAGGGCGACGCCGCCCCGTACGGCTTCAGCACCGCCGCCCCGCAGGACTGCTGGTTCCCCCAGCCCGCCGACTGGGCCGGGCTCACCGCCCGCGCCCAGGAGGATGACGGCGACTCCATGCTCGCGCTGTACCGAAGGGCACTGGCGCTGCGGCGCGGCCACCCGGCCTCGGATGCCGCCCTGAAGCTGGACGGTCCCGACAGCGGCGAGTGGTTCGGCTTCGAACGCGGTGCCGGGCTGCGCTGCGTGGTCAACTTCGGCACCGAGCCTCTGCAGCTCAAGGACGATGCCCAGGTGCTGCTGTCCAGCGCGCCACTGGAAGGACGGACGGTCCCCCAGGACACGGCCGTTTGGATGATCTTCAAGGAGTACAACCAATGAACGACAGGCCCAGCGTCGACCTCTCCGGCCTGGTGAAGGCCTACGACGTCCGCGGCACCGTCCCCGACCAGCTCGACGAGAACCTCGCCAGGCTGTTCGGCGCGGCCTTCGTCGAGGTGACCGGTGCGGACGCGATCGTCATCGGACACGACATGCGCCCCAGCTCCCCGGGCCTTGCGCGCGCCTTCGCGGACGGCGCCGCCGAGCGCGGCGCCGACGTGACCGCGATCGGTCTGACCTCCACCGACGGCCTGTACTTCGCCAGTGGAAAGCTCCAGCGGCCCGGTGCGATGTTCACCGCCAGCCACAATCCGGCCCGGTACAACGGCATCAAGATGTGCCGTGCGGGTGCGGCGCCGGTGGGAGAGGAGACCGGGCTGCGGGAGATCCGCGAGCTCGTGGAGCGCTGGTCCGCGGGCGAGCCGCAGCCAGAGGCCCGACATGGCCACGGTACCGTCACGGAGCGGGACACACTCGGGGAGTATGCCGCCCACCTCCTGGGGCTGGTCGACCTCTCGTCCGTCCGCCCACTGAAGATTGTGGTGGACGCGGGCAACGGCATGGGCGGGCTCACGACGCCCGCGGTCTTCCGCGACCTGCCGGTGGACGTGGTCCCGATGTACTTCGAGCTGGACGGCACGTTCCCCCACCACGAGGCCAATCCACTCGACCCGAAGAACATCGTCGACCTGCAGCGGAAGGTGCGGGAGACCGGCGCGGACCTCGGGCTGGCCTTCGACGGCGACGCCGACCGCTGCTTCGTGGTCGACGAGCGGGGAGAGCCGGTCTCCCCGTCCACCATCACCGCGCTGATCGCATCCCGGCTGCTGGCCGACCGTCCGGGAAGCACGGTCATCCACAACCTGATCACCTCGCGGGCGGTGGCCGACGTGGTCCGCGAACACGGCGGCACCCCGGTCCGCACCCGGGTGGGCCACTCGTTCATCAAGGCCGAAATGGCCCGCACCGGCGCGGTGTTCGGCGGTGAGCACTCGGCGCACTACTACTTCCGTGACTTCTGGTTCGCCGACACCGGCATGCTGGCGGCCCTGCACGTCATCGCCGCCGTCGGCAGCCAGCCGGGCCCGTTGTCCGCTCTGGTGGCGGAGTACCAGCGCTACGCGGCCTCGGGCGAGATCAACAGCGTCGTCCCCGACCAGGAGGGCGCGATCGCCGCCGTGCGCGAGGTCTTCGCCGACCGGGACGGAGCGGTCGCCGACCAGCTCGACGGGCTGACGATCAGCGCCGGCGACTGGTGGTTCAACCTGCGCCCCTCCAACACCGAACCGCTGCTGCGGCTCAATGTGGAGGCCGCGGACGCGAACGTGGTCGCCCGGTTGCAAGACGAAGTGCTGGCGATCGTCCGCGCCTGAGTGGGCAGCCTACTGCCGGGGTGGGCAGCACTGCAGCCGGTTGGCCGGGCCGTCGGTGGGCCGGCCCACGCCAATCCCGACTGCGGCGCTTGGCTGGGTCATTGACTCTCCGCCTCCCTGACACCCGGGTCAAAGACTCGCCGATCCAGGAGGAACGGCACAGGCAGACTTGCGCCGAAAGTGGTTGCCGTTGACGCGTGGCGTGCAGCGATATTCCGGCATGAGCAGAATTGCACAGGTCATCGTGTTGGCGACGTACGCGGACGAGGTCAGGGAACCGCTGACCCGCCCCGACGAGTCGCGTAGCTGGCGCGGTCACTTCAAACCACTCGACTTGTTCGTCGGTGGGTGGGTCATCGAGTTCAACCGTATGAGGCCGCGCTCCGGACTGCTGAAGCACCTCGAATCGCTTCCATGGCCCAACCCAGGGGACGTGCAAGTGCTGATCCACGACGAGGACGACGACTGTTTCGGCCTATGGATGATTCATGACGGCAGACTGGTCGAGGTGCCGCTCCCGCGCACCCAGCGCTTTCATCCACCAGCTCCGTCCTCCGACGAGTTCCCGCCGAGTCCGGGGTATCTGTGGCGGACGGACACGGGCAGCAGTGTGCCGGCAGACCTCTCGGCAGAACGCCAGGATCCGCGGCCGGCCTGGTAGCGACAAAGCCAGAGCCGTTTGGGTGTGGCGCTTGCCCTCGGCTCGTTTGCGGTCGTAGAACCGGCGTGATTCCTCGGACTTTCGGATGCTGAACAGCGCGGAGGTGTAGAGCACGCGCTGGAGCCGTCGGTTGTATCGCTGGGGGCGTCGTAGGTTGCCGCTGATCTTTCCGGAGTCGCGCGGGACCGGTGCGACGCCGCCGAAGGCGGCGAGGCGGTCAGGGGTGCCGAAGACGGCCATGTCGCCGCCGGTGGCGGCCAGGAACTCGGCGCCGAGGATGGTGCCGAGGCCGGGCATGCTGGTGATCACTTCGAAGTGCTGGTGGTCACGAAACCGGGCCTCGATGAGCTTGTCGAGCTCGGCGACCTGCTCGTTGAGGAGTATCACCTCCTTCGCGAGCGTGTGCACCATCTGGGCGGTCAGCTTCTCCCCGGGCAGGCTGGTGTGTTGGCGCTCGGCCGCTTCGACCGCGGTCGCGGCGAGCTGATCGGCGCGGAGAACCTTGCGGTTGCGCAGCCAGGTCTCCAGGCGCTTGGCGCCGAGCCGGCGGATGGCCGCGGGGGCCTGGTAGCCGGTCAGCAGGGTCAGCGGGCCCTTGTTGGTGAGGTCCAAGGCCCGTTCCAGGCCGGGGAAGATCCCGGTCAGCTGGGCTCGGAGCCGGTTGACGGTGCGGGTGCGGTCGGCGACGAGGTCCATGCGGCGGCCGGTGAGGATCTTGAGGTCGGTGACTGTCTCGTCGCCGGCGCGTAAGGGGTGCAGGTCGCGGCGGATGCGGACCTGGTCGGCGATGACGGCGGCGTCCTTGGCGTCGGTCTTGCCCTCGCCGTGGTAGCTCTCGGAGGCGCGGTGGATGGCGCGGCCGGAGATGTAGTTCACCACCTGGTCGTGGTTGAGGAGGATTGCGATGGCCAGGGCGGCTCCGCCGTCGGCCAGGTCGATTCCCCAGCTCACCTCGTCGCCCAGGGCCAGGACGGCGGTGAGGAGTTCGAGTAGTTCGGGCTCGTCGTTGGCGATGCGTCGTGACAGCAGCCGACGGCCGCTCTCGTCGATCGCGACGCAGTGGTGATGGGTCTTGCCTGCGTCGATGCCGGCCCAGATCGCGGCCATGTGGTGCCTCCGTGCGGTGGGGTGTGCTCGTGCCTCCCGACGGACGACCTCGCTGTCGATTCCCTACGGAGCGATCATTCGCAATTCCTAATTGGCAGCCGAGTCGTCGTGGGGCGTCGGGTGGCCAATCGCTGGTTGCCACAAGCGGCAGAACTTTGAAAGCCACGCCCGACACCCCTGGGTGGGAGAACCATACGAAGGGCTCGCCCGCTCCCGCAGACAACGTAGGGAACTTTGAGTGATCGGGACTGCGTGTCCTGTCTCTGTCGATCTGGCCCGATTCGCCTGCGGTCCCAGGTGACCTGGTTCGCCTACGCGTTCGAATCGGGCGTCGCAATTGCGGCTTGTTAGCCAGCGGTGGTCGGCGGTTCGGCAATGCCGATGAAGTTCCCGGCCATGGGCCGGATGCGGACCGACCACCCCAGCGCCGTGAGGTCGTCCGTAAGGGTCTGGGCATCGTGGAATACCTTCACGATGCGGTACTGACTGCCGTCATCGAGCTGGCGCAGCGCCGCGGGGGTCGGCTGGTTCGTGAGGACTTCCTCGTATGCGGCTGCGGCGGGGCCGTCGTCGATGAAGATCGCTTTGCCGCCAGGCGCCAGCGCGGCGGCGACGGTGTTCCAGAAGTCGGGCAACCGCGTCGGCGGGACATGGGAGAGCCAGAAGGCGAAGAACACGGTGTCGTAGCGTCGTGGCGGCTGCCACTCGAACAGGTCGGCCTCGAGGAATTGCACGGTGGGGGATGCGGTGCGCGCACGAGCGAGGGCCAACACTTCGGTTGCCGCGTCGACGGCCGTCACCGAATGTGCCCGCGCGGCGAGCAGAGGGGTCCACTGGCCCGTTCCGCAGGCCAACTCCAGCACATCCCCGGCAATCGGGAGATCATCGACGGCAGCCAGTAGCCTCTGCAGGTCTTCGTTCGCTGCATAGGGCCGGTCGTATTCGACCGCGCCGGCCCTGTAGTAGGCCACCTGTTCTGCCAGGAGAGCGTCGTCATCCATGCAGGTTCCTCTCATCCGGGTTCGGTCAGAGACAAGCGGTCAGCTCGCCAGCTTGGCCGCCACAGACAGTGTCAGCCTTCACCTTTGGGCAAGGTCAAGAGTCATGAGGGCCTGGGAACGTCCTCGCCGACCGGGGGGCGTCGCTCGTTGGGGTCATGTCTTCCGCGTCCGGGTCATGGGGCTCCGCGGGGTGTTCCACCATCGCAGTGCAGGGCCGAGGGCGGTGGGGAGGTGTTCGTGGCCGAGCCAGCGGAGGCGGTACCCGCCTGGGAGCACGCGACGGACGTCCATCTGGAGTTTGTCGGTCCCGACGGTGTCCGGCGGCTCGGTCCGCTGGCCCGCTGTGGGGGCGAGCCCTTCGAACTTGCCTCACCGGCCCCGGAAGTGGGGCGACGCGGAACCAGGGGCGATGCCGCGGGGCGCCCAAGCACTGTCCGCACTGAGCGACCGCGGCCCGGCATGTATGTGCCGGCCGTCGGGTTCGGGAGGTCTCCGCTCGGACCCGGATGGTTCCGCGGCGGGTCAGCAAGGCAATGGTCGCGCGTCCGAGTCCGTGTCGCTGTCTGGAGCTACCGGATTGTCGGGAGTCAGGGAGTGGATGCGTGGTATCGGCGAGGGCAGCAGCCACAGCAGCGACAGCGCTCCGCCGACGGCAGCGATGAGGAGAGTCACCCGGAGGCCGATGAGGGTAGCGAGGAGGCCGCCGAGGACGGCGCCCACAGGGCGTAAGCCGTAATTGATCGTGCTGTAGGCGCCGGCCACTCGACTGCGCATGCCATCGGGGATCACGTGCGCCTGAAGGGAGTTGAGGTTGACGTCGAACAGCATGACGCCGACGCCGGAGAGGAACTCGGCCATGGCCAAGGCTCCGGCGCGAGCCCAGAGGGGGCCGCCCGCAGCAGCGGCGATGGCGATCGGTGCCGGGAACAACACAGCGCCCACGACGATGCTGCGACCCACGCCGAGCCTTCGCGAGACCTTCGGGGCGATCACCGCGCCAAGAAGTGAGCCGGTGGCGCCGATCCCGAACGCCAGGCCGATGACTCCCGCGGTCAGTCCGAGGTTCCGGCTGGCGAACAGCACGATCAGTCCGCTGCCCGCGACAAAGGTGAAGAAGTTGACGGTCGCCGCGCAGCCGAGGCTGGCCCGCAGCACCGGGTGACGGACGACGAACACCAGTCCCTCCCTGGCACGCCGCAGCAGTGGGGGTGCCGCTCGGTCATGGGCGGCTGGCAGTTCGTCGATCGAAACCCGACCGACCAGAACCGCAGACGCCAGGAACGTCAGGGCGTCGACAACGACGGTGACGGGAGCGGTCAACGCCTGGACCAGAACGCCACCTATCGCCGGGCCGGCGACGTATGACGCGGACCGGCTGGCGCTGAGCTTGCTGTTCGCGTCGACGTAGGACGACCGAGGTACCAGGTGGGCGAAGAAGGGCGGATAGGCGGTGTTGAACAGCACCCCTGCGGCACCGGTCAGTAACGCCACGGCGTACAACTGACTCAGCGTCACCGCCCCCAGCAGATAGGCAGCCGGGATGGAGAGCAATACCGCGGCGCGCGCCAGGTCGGCGAGAACCATCAGGCGCCGCTTGCGGACACGGTGGTCGACCCAAGCACCGAGGACGATCGCGAGCAGGTTCGGGGTCCAGATAAGCGCGGTCAGCCACGCCACCTGATTGGCCGAAGCGTGCAGCGCCCCCACCGCGATCAGCGGCAGGGCCAGTTCGGTGATCCGGTCGCCGAACTGCGAGATCGACTGACCGGCCCAGAAACGACGGAACCGCTGGTCACGCCACAGCGATACGGGTATGGCCTGGTCTGCAGCGCTCATGACGTCCCGCCGGTCTGCCCCTCGGCACCCTCCGGCAGGACGTATCGCAGCAGCCGGACGCCACGGCCGTCGGCCGGACGCGCGGCCTCGTCACGCGTCACGTAGGGCGCGAGGATGCGTTCGATCGCATCCTCGATGGCGGCGAGTTCGTCGGCGGAGACGACGACGCGGGTGTTGGCCAGACCCGCAAGCCGCCGCCACACGGGATCGAGCTCGGGCTCGACCTCGGCAGCCCACTGGTTCTGCAGGTCTCCGGAGCGCAGGAACATCTCCCGGGACAGGACCCGCGCGGCCGACGTGCCCTCCTTGTCGTCCGGGTCCTCCGGCACCTCGAACCGGAAGCCGCGCGCCACCGCCTCCCACCGCCGCTGGCGACGGTCCGGGCCGGGCTCGGCATCGCGGACCAGGCCGAAGCCCGCCAGATGCCGAAGATGCCAGCTGGTCACCGACGGGGTTGCTCCCACATCAGGCGCAAGTTGCGTCGCCGTCGCCGGCCCGTGCCGCTGAAGGCGTTCGAGGATCGCCAGCCGCACCGGATGCGCCAGCGCCCGCATCGCCTGCGGATCAGTGATTTCGATATCGCCCAGACGATTACCAGAATCCATGACGTGAGAGTTTCCTCTCACATATTGTGAGAGTCAAGTCTCATATCTCCAGCGCCGGGCCGCCGCCCGACGCGCGTCCCAGCAGAGCAAGTGTGATCAAGCGCTGGCGGCGGCCTGCTGGCGGGCTTTGGTGTGGGCGAGGCGGTAGGAGTCGCTGCCGGTCGATGATGTTGCCGCCGAAGGTGAGGCGGTCCACGATGGCCGCGCAGATACGAGCATCGGAGATGCGCCGCCGCCAGTCCTCCCGCCGCATCGTCGTCGAGCACGCCAACGCCGAAATGCGACAGTGTCGGCCAGCGCTGCACCGGGCGCCGCGAAGATCACGCCGAGACACACAGCACCATCGCCGGACTGGTCACCGACCGCGCCGCCCAGCGGGCCACCCAGCCCTCCCACAGCACCGAACTGGTGCTCGCCCGACAGAGCACCTGCTGAACAACCACCAGCCGAACCGCCACGAGAGTACGTCCCGGCCTCAATCGCCGACCCAGTCGTTACTGGTAGCGGCCGTCGAAGCGGGCTCCGCTGTTGAGGTCCGTGAACCGGAGGCCGACGACCTGCCCCTGCTCCACTACCCATCGGAGATCGTAGGAGGCCCGGTAGGAGGGCGGCCAGAAGGAGCTGAAGTGGCCGCTCTCGTCTACGGTCCACGTCCCCTCCGTCCGACGCCCGGCCTCGAGGTAGCGGGTGGCTCCGTCGGGGTCGAAGGTCTGCGTTGCGCCGTCGCCGTAGAGGAGGGTTCCTGCGGTGACGGCGGTTGGGATGTGCTCGGGCGGCACACGTGCGCCGTCCTGGGCGGCCATGCCGTCGAGGTTCCTGGTCACTGTGTGATCCTCCTGTCGGGCCCAGCGGGCTTCCGTGGGCGAGGCTTGCTGGGAACGCGCGGCCTCACATGGGCAGGATGCCCTGGCCCGGGCTGCCGTGCAGCCCGGGCCAGGGGCGCCCCGCGGCCTCGGAGCCGGCGCGACGGAATTGGATCTGACGGCGCGGGGTACCGCGCGACCTCGTCAACCGAGCGCCACGCCAGGTCGTCAGCCGGGACGGCGGGCAGGGCATCGCCTCCCCCGACGAAGGGAGCTACGGGAGCCGCTCAATCCGCCGGGCCCGGCATTGCGCCCTCGGCAAGCTTGATGCGGGTCCAGACGTTCATGTTGACGACGACGGCGACGATCTCGAGCATCTCCTCCGGGCTGAAGTGCACAGCGAGCGCGTCGTGGAAGCGCTGGAACGCTGCGTCGCGGTCGGTGTCGGCGGCGCGGGTGAGCGCCTCGGCGTAGCGGAGCGCCGCCTGCTCGGCCTCGGAGTGAAGCTCGGTCTCCCACCACGCGGTCAGCGTGTCGATCTTGGCTCGGGGGATGCCCGCTTCGCGCGCCGCTTGGTAGTGCAGGTTGAGGCAGTAGGTGCAGTTGTTGAGCTGCGAGACCCGCAGGCGCAGGAGCTGGGCGAGGCCGCGGTCGATCCGCAACTCCGCTGTGTATCCGAACGCATCCGCGCCCATCCGAGCCATGCCGATCAGCGCCTCGTTCCCGCTCGCGTCGAGTCGGCGGTTCGCGATCTGGACATCGTCAGTCATCTCGGTCCTTTCTGTGCTCATCGTCCCCTGCCCGCGCTTCCGGGCCCCGCTCCGAGCCGCTCGGTCATCCATGACGAACCTCTGTTCCGGCCGGTCGAGGGGACGCGCTCGCGGCGTCGGGCGGCTTGGCGAACGCGATCAGAGGTCTCTGTGAACGGATTGTCGCTCCATTGCCGTCTCGATATGTCGTTTCCGACACGCGAAACTGAAACGGCGGCTTCTGCCTCGTGAGCCACACAACCCGCCCTGACCTGCGGCTTCGAGGTCGAAAGACACCTACTGGGTTAGACGGTCTACTACGTGGTGGGTTGAGGAGGCCTGAGACGGCGACCCGTCCTCGCGTGGAGTCCGTCCGTCAACGAGCGCGGGTGATCGGTCGGGGCAGCAGGTTGCGCAGCAGTTCGGCGGTCTCGGCCTCCATGTCGACGCCGCCGAGCAGCTGTTCGTCGATGCGGGCGAGACGGGCGGCAGCCTCGCGCAGGGCGTCAATGTCGCCCGCAGCGTGGTGCGCAAGGAAGATCTGGCGGTGCAGCATCTCGCTCTCCTCGGCAGCGAGCAGGCCGCGGTGAGTGGTCCACAAGGCGCCGGGGATGTCGTCTGCTTCCCTGCGGCGGGTGGACAGCTCGTACGCGACGTCCACGACCGCGGAGACCATCTCCTGGTTGACCGGCTCGGCCCGGCGTGTGCTCGGGGGCGATGCCTGTGAAGGGCCGGCCGCGGACCAGGGGCGATCTCGGGCGCTCGGCGGGCGCCGCCGACTGATCCTCGCGCTCGATGGCCGCAATCACCTGACCAGCGGCTCAGCCAAGAGGACGACTCGATCGGCCTCGATGTCGAAGCCGAGCACCGGATGGCCATAATCGCCCTCCGGGTCCATCAGCACCGGCTTGCCCAAGCGTAGGCCGATCTCCCGCAAGAAGTCGCAGAACACATCGAGTCGCTCCTGACCTTGCAACTCCCGCAGGTCAACGTCGAAGTCGATTTCATGGTCGTCATGGAAACGGAAGACCGCCAGAACATCGGCAGTCGGCCAGACCCGCAGGTTTGGGCACTCAGCGCCCGCCGGGCGGGACAGCACGGTCTCCGCCCGAGGCACCGGCAGCACCGTCTCGCCTTCGGAGTACTGGCACTGCCAACCTCTCGCCTCGACAAGATCGAGGACCGCCTGCCAGTCCTCGACCGAGGCATCTGGGACACGCAAGTCCGGCAGCGACCCCATCAGGTCCGGGTCGAAGAAACAGCTCACGTCATCCCACAGCAGATCAGCCACACCGCCATGCTGCCCGGCTCCCCGATCCAGCGCAGCCTCGTTTCCCTTGACCAAAGACATGGGGCACCCCCGGATCACTCGGACGGACGACAACATCGACCCCAACTCGGCGTCACGGACATGTAGTCTATGAATCGTCGCAGTTCAGAGCCGGTATCCGAGCTCCTGCGGTCGGTTTACGACGAGGCCAAGCACATCTCCGATCCCATGTACCTGATGAGGCTCTTCGGCATGTCCGCGCACACCGCCATGCACTACCTGCGCGATGCCCAGCCCGAGCACAGCGGCCCGGTTCTCGTGGCATCGGCGTGGTCGCCGGCGTTGCGGATGGTGGAGCGGATCAGCCCATGGAGGTGGTACGGCCGCAGGCCGAGCGGGTCCTCGCGGATGAAGGGGCGCTCGATCAGCCGCATCGCGGGTGCCTGGTGGCTCGGGCCCGCGGCCAGGGTCGCCAGAGCCAGATCGAAGCTGTCGGGCAGCGCGATCGAGCGCAGGACGTGCCGTTCGTCGGTGGTGAGGTCGCTGAGCGTGCGGGCGATCAGGGCGGGGAAGTCGTGGTCGAAGTCGGCCGGGCGCAGGCGCGACCGGTTCCCACAGCCAGTGCTGAAACGTAACCAGCGTCACGGTTCCGCTGTATCGGTGAAGGGGGTGCCCTGGTCGGGATCTCGCCATTCGCGCTGCATTTTTACCCGCCAGAAGCACTCTGGACGTGTGGTCTTTCCCGGAGCGCTGACGGTCGCGGTGATCGCGGACTCCGCTGTTCGGCGGTGAGGTGAAGGCGATGCCGCCGGGCGCTGCGCCGACCCGGCGGCCCGGCCGTGGCCGATATCGCGCTGATCGCGCTCGGTGTGATCGGCCCCCTCGGTGACCTTCGTCGCCTGCTGTGGAACCGGGCATTCACGGTGCCGAGCGCCGGGATGAGCGGTGAGCGGCTGTTGGCTGGTTTTCGCCGATTCGTCAGGCCTTCCTCGTGCGGTCGAGGTGCTCGGCGGGCCGGAGTTCCCTGTGGTGCGTAGTTGGCCGAAAGTGCACCTGAGGTGTACTGGTCAAGTCGCGGGGGAGCCCTGCATGCTCTCTCTCGGCTCACCGCCGCCTCTGCACCCCCCAACCGCACGGGGCACAACTGGATATCCCGCGCACGACCCCCACATCAGGGACAGGACTGAGCGGATTGAGCGTCGGTACGGACCCCACTTAACCCGAGGAGAGTTCGTGGCTAGACGCGGAAATACCAGCTTCGGCAGACGACGGAGAACGGCGCTCGGCGTACTGACCACCGCGGTCATGGCGCTTCCCTTCGCGATCGGGGCCCAGCCGGCCCTGGCGCAGACCGACGACCCGCCCGCGTCCAGCGCCTTCACGGCCAAGAGCGAGGGCGAACTGCTCGACCAGTTCGCCAAGAAGGCCGACGGGGCCAAGGTCGCCTTCTGGGTCACGATGAAGGACTCGGCCGACCTGAGCGCGGCGAAGAAGGCGAAGTCCAAGGCGGCCAAGGCGCGCGCGGTTCGCGCCGCCGAGACCGCCTTCGCCAAGGAGTCGCAGGCCGGGGTCATCGCCGACGCCGAGGCGGCAGGGGCGAAGTACAAGTCCTTCTGGATCTCCAACACGGTCAAGGTCACCGGCACCCAGGCGCTCGCCGAGAAACTCGCGGCGCGCTCCGACGTGGCGGCCCTGGAGGCCGACAGCCCCGTCGAGATCCCCGACCCGATCGCCTCGGACACCGAACCCCCGGTCAACGGCGTCGAGTGGAACGTCGACCGGGTCAACGCCCCCAAGGTCTGGAACGAGCTGGGTATCAGGGGCGAGGACATCGTTGTCGCCAACATCGACACCGGCGCCCAGTACGACCATCCGGCGCTCAAGGCCAAGTACCGCGGCCTGAAGCCGGACGGGACGTACGACCACAACTACAACTTCTTCGACCCGGCCAACGTCTGCGCGGGCGACACCCCCTGCGACAACAACGGGCACGGCACCCACACCATGGGCACCATGGTCGGCGACGACGGCGGCGCCAACCAGATCGGTGTGGCCCCGGCGGCAAAGTGGATCGCGGCCAAGGGCTGTGAGTCCGGCAGCTGCTCCCGTGACTCGCTGCTCGCCTCGGGCCAGTGGGTAGTCGCGCCCACCGACCTCACCGGCGCCAACCCCAGGCCGGAACTCGCCCCGGACGTCGTCAACAACTCCTGGGGCGCCAACGTCATCGACACCTGGTACAAGGACACCGTCCAGTCCTGGCGGAACGCGGGCATCTTCCCCGCCTTCTCCAACGGCAACGCGGGCCCCGGCTGCAACACCGCAGGCTCGCCCGGCGCGTACGTGAACTCGTACGCCAGCGGTGCCTTCGACGTGAACAACAACATCGCCTCCTTCTCCTCGCGCGGCACCGGTGAGAGCGGGACGATCAAGCCGAACATCGCGGCCCCCGGCGTCAACGTGCGCTCCTCCGTGGCCGGCGGCGGCTACGGAGCCAACTCCGGCACCTCGATGGCCTCCCCGCACACCGCCGCCGCCGTGGCCCTGATGTGGTCGGCCTCGCCGGCCATCCGCGGCGACATCGCGGAGACGGAGAAGCTGCTCAACCAGACCGCCATCGACGTCGACGCCACCACCTGCGGCGGCACCGCGGCCAACAACAACGTCTTCGGCGAAGGCCGCCTGGACGCGTTCGCCGCGGTCAGCGCAACCCCGCGCGGCGCGCTCGGCGCCCTGGCGGGCAAAGTCACCTCGGGCGGCAACGCGCTGGCCGATGCCTCCGTCGCCCTCGACGGCCCGATGAAGACGACCAAGACCACCGGCAGCGACGGTTCCTTCTCCTGGCCCAAGCTGATGGTCGGCGACTACAAGGTCAACGTCACCAAGTTCGGCTACCTCACCGGCACCGGTGACCTCACCGTCACCGAAGGACAGACCACCTCCCGGGACTTCACCGTGGACCCGGCTCCGTCGGCCGTCCTCAAGGGCAAGGTGTCCAGTGACGGGGGCCCGGAGGCGGGCGCGTCCCTGGTCGTCCAGGGCACCCCGGTCACGGCCACCGCGGCGGCTGACGGCGCGTACGAGATGACGCTGCCGGTCGGCACGTACAACGTGGCCGTCACCCCCACCGGCAAGTGCGCCTCGGCCACCAGCGTCACCGTCGAGCTGGCCGCCGACAAGACGCAGGACATCCAACTGCCCAACCGAGCCGACGCGTTCGGCCACACCTGCCGGCTCTCGTCGGGCGGCGACTTTCCGACCGGTGAGACCAAGCTGACCCTGTCCAGCACCACCACCGCCCAGGCCAGGATCGACTTCCCGTTCCCGGTGCCGCTGTACGGCAAGGCGTACCGGGCGGCGACCGCCACCACCGAAGGCTCGCTGAACTTCGGGACCACCAGCACCAGCAGCCTCAACGGCAGCCTGCCCAGCACGTCGACCCCGAACGGCTCGCTCTACCCGTTCTGGGACAACATGACGGTGGACGCGGAAGCCGGCATCTACTGGGCGGCCCGGGGCACCGCGCCGCACCGCCAGATCGTCGTCGAGTGGCGCAACGTGTACTTCTCCAGCGCCAGCGCCAACCGCGTCACCTTCGCTGCCGTGATCTCCGAGGACGGCTCGGTGTCCTACCACTACAAGGACATCGGCACCGGGACGTACGAGGGCGGTGAGGGCGCCACCATCGGTGTGGAGAACGAGACCGGCACCGAGGCCTTCCTGTACTCCCTGAACCAGAAGACCGTCACCGACGGCATGAGCATCGCCTTCCGCACCACCAAGAGCGGTGTGGTCACCGGCACGGTCACCGACGCCAACGACGGCATGGCCGTCGGGGGCGGTACCGTCACCGTCGCCAAGGACGGCGCAACCGTGGGCAGTGGCACCACCGCCGCCGACGGCCAGTACCTGGTGTCCGTCCCGGCGGGCACCGACGCTGCCGACCACGCGGTGTCCCTCACCGCCGCCCACTACTCCACGGTGAGCGCCACCCGCTCGGTGAAGGCGGGCGGCATCGAGGTCGCCGACGCGGTCCTCACGACCGGTGTGGTTTCGGCCGACACCGAGAAGTACGAGCTGGTCCTGCCGGCCGAGCAGTCCCGCATCCGCTCCCTGACCCTCGCCAACGCGGGTTCGGCGGCGCCCTACCAGGTCGCGGAGAAGGACGGTGCGGGCTGGGTGGAGTCCTCCGTGGCGAGCGGCTCACTGAAGGCAGGCGCCAGCCAGAAGGTGACGCTGACCTTCGACACCACCGGCGCCACACCGGGCTCGGTGCTCACCGGCACCCTCCTCGTGACCTCGGAGTCCGGTCGCAAGCCGGTCGTCGAGATCCCGCTGAAGGTCGTCGTCCCCGCCTACCAGGCGGCGCTCGAAGCCGGAGCGGCCGCCCAGCGGGTGGACGCGCTGGGTGACACCTGGGCCGGCGACCAGGCGTACGCCGCTGGCTCGTACGGCTACCTCGGCAACAGCACCGCGCTGACCACCGGCAAGACCATCGCGGGCACCGACGAGCAGCAGCTGTACCGCACCGCCCGCCAGGGCGCGTACGAGTACCGCTTCGACAACCTGCCCGACGGCGTCTACCAGGTCGAGCTGGGCTTCGCCGAGCTGACGGCCAAGGACCCGGCCAAGCGGGTCTTCGATGTGATGGCCGAGGGCACGGAGCGTGTCTCCAACCTCGACCTCGCGCTGGAGGCCGGCACCCTCACCGCCCACGACCGCACCTTCACGGTGACGGTCACCGACGGCCAGCTGAACCTGCGACTGGTCGCCGTCACGGGCAAGACCCTGGTCAACAAGGTCCGTATCTCGCACCGCCCGGACCTGAGCAGCTGACCGGTGCCCTGAGGGGCTGAGCACCACGCCAAGACGGGCGGCGGTACGGGCACGGTCCCGTACCGCCGCCTCACTGCGGCACCTCGGATGAGGGTTGCACCGACAGTTGCCTGCAGAGTTGTCTGCGGAGGGGGCTCAAAGTTGCACCGGAGGTACTACCGGAGGTGTGGACCCACGAGGCGATCGCCTTCCCACCAGCGGCCGCGCCTGAGCTGGCCGGTCCACAGGACGCGCGGGTTGGTACGCGGCTCAGATGGTGAAGGCAGCCGAAACGCGAGCAAGGTCTTCCGGCGTCAGGGCGAAGACGTTGGACGGGTTCCGGTAAGAGTACGCGCCGTCGTCCACGCGGACGCCGTTCTTGCTGGTCCAGCAGGACGCCCCTCCTGCACCGCCGTAAACGAAAGCAGCAGCGAGTTCTTCGGGGGCCTCAACCGCCGTCAGGGTGCTGAGAGCTGCCGCCAGGCGGGGTGTCGCGCTGTCCGGGGCGCTGTCATCTCCAAGCGCGGGCAACAACAACAGAAGTCGGCTGTGTGGATCGGCCGTGCTGCCTCCGGGCAGCCCGTTGTCGGCGGCAGAGAACAACTCGGGCCAGGACAGGGCAGGACCCATGAAGTGCCCGTCGTCCCTGGCCAGCAACAGCGCACGCTCCCAGCTGGGGTGATGCAGCAGATAGTCGACACCCGGGTCGTTCTTGCACGTGCGGCGGACGACGTGAAGGAGGTGCCCGGCGGTCAGCGGGATAGAGAAGAAGGGCCACTCTGCCCGCTCAAGCAGCTTCCGGTGGAACACCTCGGCCGCTTTGAGATTCGCACCGAGGAGCAGCTCTTCCATGTCCTCGTCGTGAGCGACGCACGAGTACAGGTGGCCAACCCAGAAGAGAGGTTCTTCCAGCAGCTCCGGCTGGTGGACAAGCGAGCGACTGTCGTACCCGGGTATCTCCATCATGCCGATCATCATGCCGCCTCACCGACTGCCCCTGCACAGACCCTCGACGCGCTCCTCGGCCTGGCTGCATGGCCTTACATGTGTCAACTGAGGGCGGCCGGTCTGCTGGACATGGATGACGCGGGGGCCGACGGCTCTCATGTGCGAGCTCGCAAAGTGGGGCTCACACCGGACCTTCGCCGGTCGACCGCGGCCGCCTCGGCAGCAAGCACCACCTGATCACCGACTGCCACGGAACCCCGTTGGCTGTGTCCCTGACCAGCGGAAACCGCCACGACGTCACGCAGCTGATGCCTCTGCTCGACGCGAATACCGCGCATTCGTGGTGTCCGCGGCCGACCGCGTCACCGCCCACGCCGGCTGTTCGCCGACCGCGGTTACGGCTACGACAAGTACCGTCGCCTCCTCCGGGCCCGCGGCACCACTCCGAAGATCGCCCGCAAAGGCACACCCCACGGCTCCGGCCTGGGCAGGACCCGCTGGGTCGTCGAGCGGGCCTTCGCCTGGCTGCACCAGTTCAAGCGGCTCCGGATCCGCTATGAGATACGCACCGATCTCCACCTCGGACTGCCCCAACTCGCCTGCAGCATCATCTGCTTGAGACGCCGACGAACCTCATTCTGAAATGATCAGGTATAGCCGAGCGCAGTGACGCCCATCAAGGTGCTGGGGACGTCATGGTCAGGGAACGAGTCCCGGACCACCCCCCAGGCAGCCACCAGAATCCTCCCGCCGGGCCGATGCGACGAGAACTCTTGTACTGATGACGTCCTGGAGTGACGCGCCGGCCGCAGTGAGAGCAGTCTGCATGTTCTCGACGGCTCTCAATGCCTGGCCCGCGTAGTCTCCGATTGCTGCCGTGGGGCCGTCGTCGTTCTGATTCATGACACTCCTCCTCGTTCTGCGGGGCTTCGCTTGGTGGCTGTGTCGAAGCGGGCCCGGTTCTCCCGGATCTCGTCGTGGTGGGTGCCGGCCCAGTCGATCAGGGACACCACGATGTCGTGCAGGGTGAGGCCCAGGGGGGTGAGGGCGTACTCCACGCGCGGCGGCACCTCGGCGTAGGCGGTTCGGGTGACTAGTCCGTCGCGATGCAACTGCCGCAGGGTGAGGGTCAGCATGCGCTGGGAAATGCCGGGGATGCGGCGCAGCAGGTCGGTGTAGCGCAGCGGGCCGTCGTCCAGGGCGGCGATCACGAGCGCGCTCCACTTGTCGCCGGCCCGGTCCAGGATGTGCCGGATGATCTCCCTGTTTTCCGCCGGCCAGCGGGCGCAGGGCCCCGAGAATGCTGCGGTGTCCGTCTTGCCTGCGACCTGACCTGCGGTTGTGTCCATGGCGCACATTCCCTTCCGGTCGCACACACGCATGTGCCTTTTGTATGGCCTCCCATACTGGTCCATCATGGCGCTACATCCAAAGCGTAAGTATTGGAGGTCCCGCCGTGATGGTGGAAATCTGGTCCGACCTCACGTGCCCGTGGTGCGGTCTGGCCAATCATCGTCTCGACCAAGCCGTGGAGCGGTTCACCCATGGTGGCGACATCGAGCTCATCCACCGCTCCTTCCCGCTGGACCCCGACCTGCCGAGCAGTCCCGCGGTGCCCACCCGGCAGCTGCTGAAGCAGAAGTACGGGATGGACGACGCCCAGGCCGAGGCGGCCACCCGCCGGGTCGAGGTGCTGGCCGAGCGCGAGGGGCTGACGCCGTACATCGTGCTGGACAACAAGAAGGCCAACACCCAACTGGCCCACGAGTTCCTTGCCCATGCCACCGCCCAGGGCAAGCACGCTGAGGCGTGGCACCTGGGCTTTCGCGCCTACTTCGGCGAGGCGCGCTCCATTTTCGACGTGGAGGCGCTGCTCGAACTGAGCGACGAACTCGGCCTGGACCGTGACGGGACCCGGCAGGCCCTGGTGGACCGCCGTTTTCGACAGCAGGTCCAGGACGAGGCCCGCCGCGCCAACGCCCTCGGTGCCCGTGGGGCGCCCTTCCTCGTCATCGACGGCCGGCACGCCATCTCCGGCGCCCAGGACACCGACACACTCCTCGGCGTTTTCCAGCAGGTATGGGACGCCACCCACCCGCAGCTCGTCCAGACCCAGGACGAGGGCGCCGAGGCGATCTGCGGCCCGGACGGATGCGTGCTGCCCGCCGATCACTCCGCCCGTGGCTGACCCCCGCTCCGGTCCGCTGCACTCATAGCCCTGTGGGCCGCACCAACAGCGGCCCACCGTTCATCACCCCGTACGAAAGGCATCGTTTCTCATGTCCTACCTGTTGCACATCGACTCCTCCTCCATCGGTACCGCTTCGATCTCCCGCCAGGTCGCCGACTCCTTCCGGGACGCCTGGACGGGCGAGGTCGTCCACCGGGATCTGGCCGCCTCACCCGTGCCGCACCTGAGCGCGGCGGGCGTCGCCGCCCAGCGGACCGACCCCGCCCAGCACACCGCGGAGCAGGCCGCAGCTGCCGCCGTTCAGAACGAACTCATCGCGGAGTTCCTCGGGGCGAGTGCCTACCTGTTCACCGTGCCGATGTACAACCGCACGATGCCCTCGGTGTTCAAAGCCTGGCTCGACCAAGTCATCATCCCCGGCCGGACCATCAACCCCACCGGCATAGCCCCCTCCGCCGGCCGCCCGGCCGTGCTGATCTCCGCCCGCGGCGGCGGCTACGGCCCCGGCACCCCCAACCACGGCAAGGACTTCCTCGTCCCGGCCCTTGAGTCCGTCCTGGGCGACACCGCCTACCTCGGCCTCGACGTCACCACCCTCACCGCCGACCTGACCAAGGCCCCGGTCCTCCCGGCGCTCGCCCACCTCATCCCGGCGCACGAGAGCTCCCTGGCCAACGCCCACGAGCAGGCCCGCATACACGCCGAGAAGATCAGCCAGCAGCTCGCCGCCTGACTCATTCGGCCCCGCTGCCGCGGTGGGGCCAACACGGCCCCACCGCCCCACGCGTGGCGGTACTCGTGCGGGTCCCAACCCCTTCCCAGGACCGCACACGGCGGAGACCCGGCGACGTGAGCCCCTTTGCGGTGAGCGAGAGGACCATCTCCTCCAGGGCGCCCGTACTTCGCCAACAGGCTCGAGTGGAAGGTGCCCAGCCGGTCCCGCGGGACCTGCACCGTCACGGCGCCGACCTCCGTCATCACCTTCCTCGGCCGGTAGCCATTGCGGACATTGACGCCCGAGCGGGAACCGCGGCCACCGGTGCGGCCGGCTTCCTCCGCGAGGTGCAGGTCCACTTCCGCCTCCACGGCGGCCTGCATCAGGTGCCGGGTCAGCTCGACCAGCAGCCCGCTCTCGCCCATCAGCTTCAGGCTGCCGTCGCGGACCCTGTCGGCGGCGAGTTCCGCGAGCTCGTCCATCAGCCGGGGGCTCAGCCCGTGCCAGGCGGCCGCCTGGCGGCTCGCCATCGTCGTCCTCGATGCCACACCGGCACCGTCAACGCCACTGCCCAGCACCGCAACCGACACGCCGTCAGCGTCCTCGGGCAGGTGACCATCGTCGGTGTCCATCAGGGGTCCCTTCTGAGCGGTTGCCCACCTGATTCGTGACACTTCCGGACAGGGCGCTCGCCGCGATGCGACGCGGTCGTCAGGCAGGCCCGCGAGGTCGGGATCCTGCGACAAGACGCGGAAGGCGACCGTGTCGGGCGCTCCGGTTCCGAAGGGGTGCCGTCTGGTTCCGGCGTAGGCGACCAACGCGCCCCAGGCGAAGATGTCGCACTCCGTGGCCGCGATGCCGGTGCGGTACTGCTCGGGACTGATCCAGCCAGGAGTGCCGGTGAGGACGCCGGTGCGGGTCACGGACGTCCCATCGAGGGCATGCGCGATGCCGAAGTTGAGCAGGCGCGGACCTGCGGGGGAGAGGAGGACGTTTCCCGGCTTGATGTCCCGGTGCACCACGTCCGCCTCGTGCACAGAGGCCAGAGCGGCAGCTGTGCCGGCTGCCAGCGCGTGCTGCATGGCTCCGGAGAGGGGGTGACGTCCCACATGCCCCTCCCGCCCCTCGAAGTGACGTTATGGGTCACGAGCGGCGATTTTGGAGTACGAGCAGCGCTGCGAGGGCCGTGGCGGGGTCAGGGTCGGGTTGACCGATGGGCCACCAGGTGCCGTTCTCCTTCCCGTATGGGTACCAGCGGCCGTCGCGGCCGTAGCGCAGTTGGCGGTCGCGGCCGACGACGGTCCAGCGGTTGCGCCACGTGCGCAGGTGAGGAGGCCGTCCGTCCGCCCAGTCCTCGGCGAGCAAGGCTCGGGCGCGGGCAAGTACGGACGGGTCCGGGGTCCAGGAATCCTCCAGGACCGCGAGTGCGGCCGTGCCGCCGTGGCGCCAGGCCCGTACCGCCTGGGCGAGTTCGGACAGCGGGCGACCGGTGCTCTCGGCGATCCGGGCGAAAACCTCTGTCTGCGGGTGCTCGGCGGCGATGCGCACAGCATCCTGCCACTCCGTCAGGTCAGCGGGAGTCAGTGGTGCGTCGTCCGCCAGCGCGGCGGCGAGTCGGCGACGGGCACGCTCGGCCGCGTCGGCGGCCAGGGTCTCCAGCGCCTCCGGCTCGATGCCCGGTTCGGCGGGCCGGGACGTTGCGAAGACGGGCGGGCGCCCGGCGCGTTCGGGCAGGGGCGGCGGCTCAGGCAGCGGTGGCAGGTCGGCCCGCGCCGCGAAGGCCTCCCGGGCCGGTGTACCTGTCGGTGCGGCGGGAGAGCGCGGGGACGGAACCGACGCTGACGCCGAGGCCGCCGCCTCCGATGCTGCACGGGCGGCGTTGCGGCGGGCGAGCTCGTCCAGCAGTTGCTGTTCGCCGCGGCCGCGCATCAGCAGCAGCACGAAGGGGTCCGCGTCCAGCAGGCGTGCGACCTGGTAGCACAGCGCGGCGCCGTGCTTGCACGGGTAGCCCCAGTCGGGGCAGGAGCAGGACGGCTCCAGGTCGTTCGCGGTCGGTAGCAGCCGTACGCCCGCCGCCAGCGCGTCCTGCACCAGCTCGGTGGGCATGTCGCGGTCCAGCAGTGCGGCGATGTGCCCGGCGCGCGCCGCCACTGCATCGAGGAGCCGGTCCCATTCCGCGTCGTTGAGGGCGGGGATTACCAATGACACACGGTAGGGCCGCGGTCTGCTGCCCTGCACCGGTGCGCTGATCCGGCCCGGGACCACCGTCATCTCGCCCACGGATCCGCGCCGCGCGTAGGTGCGACCGCGGGTGAGGCGGCCGGAATCGAGTGAGCACTCCTCCAGCGCCGACACCCACGCCTCGCCCCACCAGGTTGAGGCGAAACTGCTCCGGCGGCCGGGAGCCGGAGGGAAGGGAGGGAAAGTGCGGGCGAGCTGATCCTGGGCCCGCTGCTTGGGCTTCGTCGGGCGCGGGCTCACTTGCGGCCTCCCCTTGTGGTGCTCTGGCGCGTGGTACTCCGACGGGCTGTGCTCCAGGGGGTGGTGTTGTGGCGCATCGTCACCAGTTCGGCCAGCTCGGCGTCGGAGAGTTCAGTGAGTGCCGCCTCGCCATGGCTCAGCACTGCGTCCGCGAGCCCCTTCTTCTGCTTGAGCATCTCCGCGATCCGATCCTCGACCGTACCCTCCGCAATCAGCCGGTGCACCTGCACCGGCTGGGTCTGGCCGATGCGGTACGCACGGTCGGTGGCCTGGTCTTCGACTGCCGGGTTCCACCAGCGATCGAAGTGGATGACGTGGCCGGCGCGGGTCAGGTTGAGGCCGGTGCCAGCGGCCTTGAGGGAGAGCAGGAAGACCTGCCGTTCGCCGCGCTGGAAGCGGTCGACCATCTCCTCGCGCTGCTTCACCGGCGTCCCGCCGTGCAGGAACTGCGCCGCGGTGCCGCGAGCGGCGAGATGCTGCTCCAGCAGCCGGCCCATCTCGACGTACTGGGTGAAGACGAGCACCGAGCCGTCCTCAGCCACGATCGTGTCCAGCAGCTCGTCGAGCAGCTCCAGTTTGCCGGAGCGGCCGGCGAGCTTCCCGTTCTTCTCCTTCAGGTACTGCGCCGGGTGGTTGCAGACCTGCTTGAGGCCGGTGAGCAGCTTCATCACCAGGCCGCGCCGGGCCATCCCGCCCGCCTCGCCGATCGCCGCCAGCGACTCGCGCACCAGCGCCTCGTACAGGGACGTCTGCTCCTTCGTCAGCGAGACGGGCTGGTCGGTCTCGGTCTTGGGCGGCAGCTCGGGGGCGATGCCGGGGTCGGACTTGCGGCGGCGCAGGAGGAAGGGGCGGATCAGGCGGGCGAGACGGTTCGCGGTCTCCTGGTCGCCGTCAGCCTCGACCGCGCGGGCGTAGCGGTCGCGGAAGGCGGTGAGCGTGCCGAGCAGGCCGGGTGTCGTCCAGTCGAGCAGGGCCCACAGCTCGGAGAGGTTGTTCTCGACCGGGGTGCCGGTCAGAGCGATGCGCCCGGCAGCGGGGACGGTGCGCAGCGCCCGCGCGGTGTCCGAGTACGGGTTCTTGACGTGCTGCGCCTCGTCCGCGACCAGCAGGCCCCACGGCACAGCGGAGTCGGCCAGGCGCTGGGCGTCGCGACGCAGTGTGCCGTACGTGGTGAGGACGAAGCCGTTCGGCGCGAGGTCGTCCAGGGTGCGGCCCGGGCCGTGGAAGCGGCGTACGGCGATGCCTGGTGCGAAGCGCTGCACCTCGCGCTCCCAGTTGCCGAGCAGGGACGTCGGACAGACCACCAGGGTGGGGCCGTGGGCCGATCGCTCGTGATGGCGCAGGTGGAGGGAGATCAAGGTGATCGTCTTGCCGAGGCCCATGTCGTCGGCGAGACAGCAGCCCAGACCGAGGGAGGTCATCCGGTCCAGCCAGGCGAGGCCTCGAAGCTGGTAGTCGCGCAGGGTAGCTGCGAGCATGGCGGGTTGGCTGGTGGTGGCTGATGCGGCGTCCGGGCCCGCCTCCGGCTCGGCGATCCGCGCGCGCAACTGCTCCAGGGCGCCGCCCGCGGTGATCGGTACGGACTTGCCGTCGATCTCTGCCTCGCCGGTCAGCGCCGCGCCGAGGGCGCCGACCGCGCTGAGCTTGCGGCCGTGCTGCTTGCGGACCTTGCGGACCAGCGCCTGGTCGACCACCACCCACTGGTCGCGCAGCCGCACCACCGGGCGGTGAGCTTCGACCAGGCGGTCCATCTCCTCCTCGGTCAGCGGCTGGCCGCCCAACGCCAACTGCCAGCGGAATTCGAGGAGTTCACCGGAGGAGAGGAAGGTCTCCAGGTCCGACTGCGTCTTCTTGTACCGGGCCGGCTCCAGCAGGCCAGTCGCGGTCAGCTCCTTCGCCAGGCCCTTTGGCAGGTGGACCTGGATTCCGGCGGCGGCCAGCCGCTCCGCTGCCTCGCCGAGCAGGTCCAGCAGCTCGTCGTCGGCGAGCTGCAGCACATCGGGCGCGGCGGCGGAGAGCAGGCGCGACAGCGGCGGCCATGCCTTCGCGCCGCGGCGCAGCGCCAGCAGCGCGTCGACACGGGTACGGGCGCCGAACTGCTCCGGGGCGGCTGCATCCCCGGCCCACAGCTCGGCCGCGTCGACTACCAGCGTGGGATCGGCGAGGCTGTGCAGCTGCACCACGGCCCGGAACTCCGGCCCTCCGCTGCCGCTGCCGCCGTAGTCTTCGCCGTCCCAGCTGCCGCCCCACGCGTTGCCGTCTTCCTCCAGGCGCAGGGAGACGCGCACGCCCGCGTCCATCCCGGCGGCCACCTCGGCCGCCCACTCCCGCTGTTCGGGGATGGGTACCGGCATCCGAGTGGCGAAGGCCGGACCGGCGGTCAGGTGGCGCGCCGCCGGGGAGCGCGGCAGGCCGTCCGCGACCGCGTCCAGAAAGGCGCGCAGCAGCGGCTCGGAGGCGGGCAGCGCTACGGGCGACGAGCCGGGTAGCGGGACCGCGCGCGCCTCCGGCGGCATCGCCGCCGCGAGGTCGCGGATCCGGCGCACGTCGTCACCGTCCAGCGGACCGAGCCGCCAGGCGTCGAACCCGCCGAGGCTCAGCCCCGGCAGCAGACGTCCCCGCGCGGCGAGTTGAAGCGCGATGAGGGCTCCTGCGCCCCACAACGCGGCGGAGACGGAGACGGAAGCGTTGCCGCTCTGCACCATGGCGCGAGCGCGGGTGAGGACGGGCACCGCCTGCGCGACTGGCAGCAGCACGGCGGTCACGCTCCGCCGCCGGACGCCGTTCCCGTGCGGCCGCACGACGGTGAGCTCCTCCGGCTCCACATCGCAGTCGGGCAGCTCACCGCCGTCCGCCCGCCAAAACGCCACGCGGCCCTCCCGGGCCGGATCTCCGGGCAGGAAGACGGCCTCGCATGCGCTGAGCGCGGCTGGGGCAGCCGGCGCAACCGCTCCCGGCTTCCTCTGCTCGGCAGGCTGGTCGACTTCGACGACCTGGAGGATACGCGCCATGATCGGATGCCCTTCGAGCCGGGGTGCGGGGATGCGCTGAAGTGACATCGTCACGCCTTGTCATCACGCATCCACAAGCTGTACGGCGGAATGCTATCGGCCCGTGACGGGCGCTCGCGGCGCGGACAAAAGGACGCGTGAGCGTCAGTGCACCCAGCTCTTGAGCGGCTCGGTGTCCAGCATGACGCCGACCGGCTCGGTCAGTACGACCTGCCCCCGAACGAGCGACGGTGGTCGCGTAGCGCTTGCCGTCCGGCTCCGAGTGGACGACGACCTCGCAGGTGGGTGTCGCAGCCGATGAGCAGGCACGCGAGGACGTGCCGCAGCGCGGTGGTCCACTTCTCGCCGGTCGCCGCCATACGCCGCCTTGGCGGCGGGTGGTGTGGGGAACGGGGGACATAGGGGATCCAGGTCGTTCCAATGCACAGCGCGCTGAAGCCCACGGGGCCTTGTCGGGGAACCGATTCCCAATCGGGTTCGTCAACGTTCCGGAAGGGGCGTGAATCGGTTTGGGCGGCTGTTCGTCTTCGTTGGGTGGGCTGATGAGCCCGGGTGTCTAGTGCTGTGACCGGAATGGTTCACCGGAGTGAGGCCGTGGACCCCCCCGGTCCGGCGTCCGTCCGGCTTGTGGCTGATTGTGTTGCTGGGTTCAGTTCGGCGAGTGTGTTTCGGCGAGGAGTGTGCCGACCTCCTTGGTGAGGGTGGTGATGTCGACGGGTCGGCTGGTGTCGATGGTCAGGAGTGGTCCGCCAAGTCGTAGCGGGCCTGGGAGGGCCGCCCAGGTGGCGACGCGCTCGCGGATCTGCTCGTGGGTGAGGTTCTGGTCGAGATGTCCTGGGTGACGCTTGCGAGTCTGGAACCGTTCAGCGACCAGTGTGGTGTCGCAGTCGCAGAACACCTCGACCAGGTGGGCGCCGAGGTGGCGGAGTCGGCCGGGGGCGGTGTCGTGGTGCCACCAGTTGACGAGCACAGGCTCGGCGTGGGCGGCGAGGGTGAACAGGACGTCGTCACTGGCCCGGCTCAGCCGGTAGCGCCATGCCTGGTCGCCGACCCCGAGGGACTCGTAGAGCGACTCCAGGATCACGTCCTTGTCGATGACCTGCCACCTCAGTTCCGCGGCGAGCCTGCGGGCCAGGGTGCTTTTGCCGCTGGCGGGCAGACCGGAAACGATCACGAAGGCGTTGTCGATCACGGCGCCAGTGTGTCGCAGCGCCATTCCTGGGCCGCTCCGGGGGTCCCCGCCGTCAGGCGGCGGCTGTGTTCCCCACCGCCCAGGCCGGCCTGGCCCAGGTGCGCGGCCGGCGCATCGCCGACCTGGTCGAAGCCGACCCCGAGCTCACCTTGCTCCAGGCCGCCGAACACCTCGTATATTTGCTCTGGGTGGACCGAGGACAACCCGGGCCGATCTGATCAACGCCGCCACACGGCGGAACTCGGGCCCTGATGCAGGGGGCTTCGCCGTATCGAACTCGTGGGTCAGCCTGCGGAGGGACGCGGGGCGCGCAGGTGTGCCCGTTCCTTCAGCTCCTCCTCTTCGACCAACGTGAGCATCGGCTGACCCGGCGCGCACACCATGGTCACGACGAACTTGGTCGGTGCGTCCGACAGGGCGTTGCCGTCCTGGTAGTGGATCACGTCACCGCCCGGCTCCCAGAACGTCCCACCGGCCTCGACCACGCGCTCCGGGTCACCCTCGACCTCGAACCGGAGCGCGCCCTCCATCACGTA
This sequence comes from Streptomyces sp. NPDC002133, assembly GCF_040296405.1. Taxonomy (NCBI): domain Bacteria; kingdom Bacillati; phylum Actinomycetota; class Actinomycetes; order Kitasatosporales; family Streptomycetaceae; genus Streptomyces; species Streptomyces sp. NPDC002133. The sequence continues at coordinate 69,414 of NZ_JBEOXF010000029.1, forward strand.
GCCGAACGACGGGCCCGAGTGGCGGTGCGGAGGGAGCCCGGGGTGACCGGGAGGCCAATCGACGAGGATGGTCATTCCCGAACCACCTTCGGGAAAGAAGGGCGGAGTGACCTCCTGCAGCAACTTGACTTCGGGCGGCAACGAGACCTCGTGCCCCTCGGCAGGGGACGCGTGCACTGGGTTCTGCTCTGACATGGAGACACCTCCGTAAGCCTGCCCGGAACGGATGACTTGCGTCGGCCACCGCCTCCTGGGCCGGTGTGCCGACGGCTCGTTCGGCGTTGACCAGGTTCTTCAATTCCGGGCTCACACAACTTGCTTCGCAGTGGAGGCACCGTTCGGGCCCGCAGCCGTGACAGGCCGTGCGACGTGCGCCTCGTACAACTCGTACAAATAGCTCCCCGGACCAGGGTGTCGCCTGCTGGCCGCCTCCGCATCCGGGGGCCGTCGGCGGCCAGGACCAGGCAGGACGTACCGCACCGTCGCGGTCTCGGCCGTGAACGCTGCCACAACAGCAGCACGGTTCCTGTCCGTGCAAACCCGGACCCACCGGTGGGTGATGGCGTGGTCTGCTGCGGCCTGCGCCCTGCGCACCCGGCAGGAGCGGGAGGCCCGCTTCTTTCATCGCATCAGGTCAGCAAGGGTGTCCGCAGGCCGAATCGCGTACCGGTGGCGGAGTGGAATAGTGAGTTACGGAGTTGGTTCGCCGGCACCGCGCACGCATGCGTGGCCACCCCCTGCAGGGAGGGGCATGCTCTCCGTGCTGTATGCAGCAGGCGCGCACACCGAGAACGGGGGCGGGTGGGAGCTGCCCACGACCGAAACACTGGTCGCCGTGATCCTGGTCGCTGTCGCCACGGTGGCGGGCGCCTGGCTGGCGCGGCGCGGATCCGGTCGCTCGGCCATGCTGTTCGCCGCCGCTTCCGGGATCTTGCTGATCATCGCCGTTCTCCATCTTCTGCCAGACGCCTGGGACGAGGCGCACGAGGCTGGTGTGCCGTGGTGGGCGGTGCCGGTCATCACGCTCGCCTCGTACGCGGTCATGGGCGCCGTGGTCCGCATCGGCTGCCCGTGCGAGCCGGGCCGCGCCAGTGGCATCGGCGCGGCGTCCGGGCTCGCCCTGCACCGCTTCTTGGAGGGGGCCACTCTGGCGCTGACCGCCTCGTTCGCCGTGGTGGCGGCGCTGCTGGTGCACGCCGCGAGCGAGGGCCTGGCGCTGGCCGCCCTGCTGGCGGCGCAACCGCGCCGGCGGGTGGCCCCGTGGGTCGCGCTGGCCTGCCTGAGCCCAATAGCGGGCGCCTTCGTGACGAGTGCGCTGCCCATCCCGAACGGCCTCATGCCGCTGCTGCTGGCATGCGTTGCCGGTGTGCTCGCGCAAGGCGCGTGGGTGGCCCTCAGGCTCGCCCATCAGCGACGTCCTCAAGAGCGGAGATTCCTTGGAATGCCGGCAACCACGGCGATGACGCTCGCGGCCCTCCTTACCGCGCTCGTCGTCCTCGCCGCCGCCGACCGCTGAAGGTGATTCTTTACGCCCGCCATGGGGGTCGGCAGTTCGGGCACTCCTGCACGGGACCGGCGGGTGCCTTGTCGCAATTTCGGCGCCTGTCACTGCTGCGACTGCGACAGGTCCGGGGCGCCTCCCGCGCACGCAAATGCATTCACCATCATCAAACTCGGCGGCGAGTCCGAGCCCGAAGGTGCCGCTGCTGGACTAGATGTACTGCCCAGGGACGTTGGTCAACCTGGTGATGGGCCGTTTGCCGCCGGTTGCGGCGAGGAGGCGGTGGCAATTGTAGGGATGGAGCCAGGCCGACAGGGCTTCGTGGCGGGCCGATTCGCTGAAGTAGAGCGTCCAAGAGCCCATCCGTCGGTCAGCATGCGGTGGAAGCGTGCGACCTTGCCTGCACACGCTGACCCACGCGGCATTGATCGCCGCCCTGTGAGCTGCTCATTCCCGAGCACAGGTCGGACCGGCCGACCAGCTTGGCGGACCGCGAAGCGGGGGCGCAGAGGCCCGGATGGATGCCCGCACTGAAGCGGCGCGCGAGCTGTTCCTCCGAGAGGGCTTCGGTGCCGGCTGGACGCGATCGTCACCACGGCGGGCATGTTCACGTGACCGTCTGTGACCACTTCGGCAGCAAAGAGGCCCTGTTCACCCCGGTGAGCACGAGCGCACTTGAGCGGCCCTCGGCAGCGCCTCATCGGCCGCGCTCGACGGGCGGCCGAAGCCGAGGACCTGCGCGGCGCCAGCATCGACGCGGCACGCGCCTGGGCGGCCGCTGTCCAGATCGAGGTCATTGCTCTGTGCAATCTCATCGCCCGCCGAGGCGCACCGCTTCCCCGAACTCGGCCAGACTTGGCAGGGCCGCGGCTCCGATGGCCACCACCCCGCCCTCGCCGGCGTGCTGCACACACTTGCCGACCAGGGCACGCTCGGCATCCCCGACCCCGAGGCCGCGATCATCCAGCTGTACGCGCGGTTGGTCTTTCCACACATGGTCTTCAGCGACTACGCCACCTCGCAGACCGCCTCATCACCAGCGGCGTCGACATGTCCTGAGCCACTACGCACCACGACACGGATAGGAACCATCCGGCCGCAGCACGTTGCCAGGAGGAGCGACTCGCACCGAAGGGACGGTCGTTCCTACGATGGAGAGCGACGACGGGGCAGCCGTCGATGTGCGCTCGGGCCATCCGTGGCCTCCACCCGGCGACGGCCATGGGTGGCGAGTGTGGGATGAAGAACCGCCGATTTCAGCAGGAGAAGCAGTTCCTGGCCCCGGAAGTCGTGGACGAGGCGGTCGTACGACTGGCCAAGATCAGCGGCCAGGTGCAGGGCGTCTCACGGATGGTCCAGGAGGGGAGGCACTGCGTCGACGTCCTGGACCAGATCGAATCCGTCCGCAAGGCACTGGACGGCGTATCCCGTCAGGTGATGCGCAACTACCTGGAACGGTGCGTCACCGACGCGATCAAGGGTGATGACCCGCTCATCTACGACGAGCTCATGAAGGTGCTGTTCCGGCACCGCTGACCTGCGCCGACGGCAAGGCATGGAGAAGGGGACGTCATGCCAAACGTGATCACGGCGGGTGTCCGCCGTGAGATCACAGGGGGCGCCATCAGGGCGCAGCCGATACGGAGGGCGTCATGACCGCGGACCAGATAGGGGTTCTCATCGGGGCGGGTGCGCTGATCGCTCTGCTCGCCTGGTTCTTCTTCGGCCCCAGGAAGACACAGTTGGCCGAACTCCGGGGCGGCACCCAGGAGATCGGGATCACCGTGAAGGGCGGCTACTCCCCGGACATGATCCGGGTCCGTCAGGGCGTGCCCGTCCGTCTCGTCTTCGACCGGCAGGAGAGCGGAGACTGCACCTCCCGCGTGGTCTTCCCGGACTTCGCCATGTCGAAGTCGCTCCCGGCATTCGGCAAGGCCACAGTGGAGTTCACACCCGACAAGGCCGGCCGGTTCGGCTTCGTCTGTGGGATGAGCATGGTGCACGGCACGCTGCTGGTCGATCCGGGCTCCGGGAACGGGGACGCGGCTTCGCCCGCCGTTGCCGAGGAGGAAGCGGCCGCGCCCGTTGCCGTACCGGACGAGGTCGACACCGGGGAGGCCGAGGCGGCCGAACGCCAGGCGGAGATCAAGGATCTGTCCCGTCGGGTGATCGTCGGCGCGGTGCTGTCCGCCCCGGTCGTGCTGGCCGTCATGCTGCACGAATTCCTCGGTGCCGACGTGCCGGACCTGTTGCTCAACCGGTGGTTCCAACTCGCCCTGATCACACCGGTGATGTTCTACACGGGCTGGCCGATCCACAGGACCGGGTGGCTCGCCCTGCGGACCCGCAGCGCCGAGATGAACACGCTGATCACGCTGGGGACATGTGCGGCCTACGGCTACAGCCTGTTGGTCACCGTCGCACCGGGGCTCCTACCCGCCGGGGTGCGCGAGGTCTACTACGAGGCCGTCGGAGTCATCCTCACTCTGATTCTGCTGGGCCGGCTGTTCGAGGCCAAAGCCAAAGCAGGGACAGGGCAGGCGATCCGTGAACTGCTGGGCCTGCAGGCCAAGACGGCCCATGTCGTTCGGGACGGGACCGAGGCCGAGATACCGATCGAGGACGTCGTGGCCGGCGATGTGGTCGTGGTCCGGCCCGGGGAGAAAGTCCCGGTGGACGGGATCATCGTCGACGGCCGCTCCACCCTGGACGAGTCCATGGTGACCGGAGAGTCGATCCCGGTGACCAAGAGCGCCGGGGACGAGGTGGTCGGCGCGACCGTCAACCAGACCGGCGCCTTCCGGCTGAGGGCGACCAAGGTCGGCGCCGACACGATGCTGGCGCAGATCATCCGGTTCGTGCAGCAGGCGCAGGCGTCCAGGGCCCCCATCCAGCGCATCGCGGACCTGGTGGCGAGCTACTTCGTCCCGGCGGTGGTCTTCATCGCCATCGCCACCTTCGCCGTCTGGTACATCGTCGGGCCCGCCCCGGCCCTGACCCTGGGGCTCGTCTCCGCCGTGGCCGTACTGATCATCGCCTGCCCCTGCGCGCTGGGCCTGGCCACCCCGCTGTCGATCATGGTGGGCACCGGCAAGGGCGCACAGAACGGCATCCTCATCCGTTCCGCCGAGGCTCTGGAGACCGCGCACCGGCTGCAGACGATCGTCCTGGACAAGACCGGCACAATCACCCAGGGCCGACCGACACTGACCGATGTCGCCCCGGTGAACGGATTCGCCGAGGACGATCTCGTACGCCTGGTCGCCTCCGCCGAGAACTCCTCCGAGCACCCCCTCGGCCAGGCCATCGTGCACGGCGCTGCCGAACGTCGCATCCGCCTCGCGGCGGCAAGCGAGTTCGACTCGGTGACCGGCAAGGGCATCACCGCAACCGTCGACGGACACCGCCTTCTCGTGGGTAAGCCCGCCCTGCTCACCGCTGCGGGCATCGACACCGCCTCCCTGCAACCAGAGGCGGACCACCTCGCCGCCGCGGGCAAGACCCCGGTCTTCGCGGCGGTCGACGGGCGGCTGGCCGGCGTGGTGGCGGTCGCCGACACCGTCAAGGACGACTCGGCCGCAGCCATCGCAGAACTGAAGCGGCTCGGCCTCGAAGTCGTGATGATCACCGGCGACAACCGTCGTACCGCCCGGGCCATCGCACGCCAGGTCGGCATCGACCGGATCCTCGCCGAGGTGCTGCCGGAGAACAAGGCGCAGGAGATCCAGCGGCTGCAGGACGAAGGTAAGCAGGTCGGCATGGTCGGGGACGGCATCAACGACGCCCCGGCGCTCGCCCAGGCCGACGTGGGCTTCGCCATCGGCACCGGCACAGACGTCGCCATCGAGGCGTCCGACATCACCCTGATCTCGGGGGCGCTGAGCGCAGTGGTCACCGCCGTGACGTTGAGCCGGGCCACGATGCGCAACATCCGCCAGAACCTGGTCCTCGCCTTCGTCTACAACACGGCTGGCATCCCGCTCGCGGCCGGTGTCCTCTATCCGTTCACCGGCTGGCTGCTCAGCCCGATCATCGCCGCCGCGGCGATGGCGCTGTCGTCGCTGTCGGTGGTGGGAAACGCGAACCGGCTGCGCGCCTTCACCCCCAAGCCGCTCCCCACCCCTACCCCGCAGCCCGCGGGAGCCGAGCCCCCGATCAAGGTGGCCGCCACATGACATCCGCGACCGTCCTCGTCGTCGACGCCGACGGATCCGGCATCGGGCTGGCCGTGGCCGCCGAACTTGCCGCCGCGCACGGCGGCACCATCACAGCCGACAGCATCCCCGGCCGCGGCACCGCCTTCACCACCCGCTTGCGTGCCCTGAACCGCTGACGCGCATGGCCAACGGATCACGACAGCCGCGGCGTTCGCCGTGCTCTCAGCGGGCCGCGAGGTCGGCTGCTGGGTCCTCGCCGGTTGCCGGACGTTGCCGTGCACGCAGCTCGTTCTGCTTGCGCCATCCGTACCGCGTCACACCGCGCGGCTTGAACATCGACAAGATCGTGATGATGAGCAACACGACCAGACCGCCGACGGAGTGGAACAGGGTGCCGGGCAGCTCGCGGGGGTCGGCACTGGACTGAGCCGTCTCTGCCAGATGGCTCACGGTCTGCGTCTCGATCAGCAGGATCGCGGCGGCGAAAACGGTGAGCAGGAGTTTCACCAGCACCCAGTAGTGCCGGAACAGGCCCCACGGAGTGCCCAGCGCGTTGACGACCCCGATCAGCACCGACGCAAGGGCCAGCGGGACGATGGCGTACAGGACCTTCAGCTCCATCGCGGCGTACACGCCACGCACCGCCGGTATGTCCTGGCTGGTGACGGCAGTGATGTCGAGCGCGAGGTAGGCGAGGACCGCGCCGAGCCAGCCGACCGAGGTGACGACGTGCGTAGTGAGCACGATCTTGCGGAGCCGGGGAGACATGATCATCAGTGGCTGTCCTGCGGTGCTGCATCGGCGGCCCAGTTGCCGATAGCGGGCGCCTGGATCGCTGTGACACCGGCCGACTGGACGCCGGCACCCATGTGCCGGCCGGGGCCGTGCTCGCCGCCCAGGCCCGTGACCTTCAGGATCACGACCAGCAGGATCAGGGCTCCGACGATGATCCCGGACACCTTGACCCAGCGCGGCGTCCCGGGCGGTGGGCCAAGAGGGGGCCTGCGGTCAGGTCCCGGGGCGTCGGGGTGACGGGGCGATTCAGCCATGAGATTCCTCCAGTGCAGTCGGGCGGACGGCCTGACACGGCATTTTGCGAGACATGTTGTCTACACCCGGTCAGAGCGTCACGACAACATCGTCGCGTATAGTGTCCTGGTGCCGAAGCTGTGGAACGAGACGATCGAGGCGCACCGCCACTCGGTGCGCGAGGCGATCCTGGAATCCACCTGGTCGCTGGTGACCGAGCGCGGACTGATGTCGGTGACGATGACGCAGATCGCCGAGAAGGCCGGCATCGGACGCGCGACGCTGTACAAGTACTTCCCGGACGTCGAAGCGATCCTGACTGCCCACCACGAGCGACACGTTGCCAGTCACCTTGAGCATCTCGCGGCTCTCCGGGACCAGCCCGGCGATGGCGTTGCGCGGCTCAAAGCGGTGCTTGAGCACTACGCCCTCATCTGCTATGACCGGCAGCGACACGGAACCGAAGAACTCTCTGCGCTCCTGCACCGAGGGGAGCAAGTCGCCCACGCGCAGCAGCAACTCGTCGACCTTTTCCGGGACCTGCTGACCGACGCTGCCGCCGCGGGCCAACTGCGGGACGACGTCGCGCCCGCCGAGCTGGCGAGCTACTGCCTCCACGCCCTCACCGCGGCCGGCAGCCTGCCGTCCGAAGCCGCGGTCCGGCGACTCGTCGCGGTCACTCTGACCGGGCTGCGCCCCGCGCACTGAGCGGGACAGTGCCCATGCGGATCCTGCCCGTGAGACGATCCGCAAGCCTGGCTGATCTCACCCGCTGAAAGCCGTTCTGGGCGTCCCCCAGGCGTCGCTGGGGCGTTCGGCACAGGGCCCGGCATCGGGCGGGAGATGGTTGCGTGGAGCGGGCGGCGAAGGCCCACATGTAGCCGACGGCGGCCAGGCGCCGGTTCATGCCCCGGCTGGACGCTCGCGGTCGCGGTAGAACACCGTGTATCCGAAGTTGCGCGATCCTGCGGGTCAACCCAGCGCCAACCCCGACTTCTTCAGGGGCAAGTAGCTGTACGAGAACAGGGCCAACGAGACCAGGATGCGGTTGCGGGATCTGCGCCAGGAACTGACGGTCAGCCGCATCGCCACAGTGCGCAGAGCGATGCCTCCGCCGACCACCAGCGCGAGGTACGCCCTGCAACGCCCTCCAATGGCGCATGCTGCGCGACGCTCACGCCACGGCGCCGAGGTGTACGACATGGGGGGCGTGTGGCGCTCTCCAGGACGTCGCTGGTGGCCTGGGCACACCCAGACGCGGCTCCCACCGAACAGGTGGGGTCGAAGAACCGCATCTGCCGGTCGTAGGTCCAGTAGTGGCGCAGCCGCTCATTACTGCCCGGCTCAGGGCATGGGCTCATCCATTCTGCCGCCCGTGGCTTTTGCATGCCGCGGGCCCGGCCGGAGGGTGTTCTCCGGCCGGGCAGCGTCGTCAGTCGGCGGGGCGGGCCGTGTAGTTGCCGGCCTGCACTACCGCCGCGACGAGTACCGCGGTGTCCACGTCGGCGCCTTCCTCGAGTCGGACGGTGGTGCGTCCGGCCTTCATATCCGTGCTCGAGGAGCGGACTCCGGGGATGTCCTCGAGCTCGTCGTCGATGAGCAGGCCGCAGTTGGTGCAGTGCATGCCCTCGACGAGCAGAGCCAGCTGCGGGCTGGTGTCGTTTTCGGTCTTGTTCTTGCGGTTGAACAGCTTCACTGCAGCTCCTTCTTGAAGTCGATGGTGCCGGTCTGCATGCCCATGGCGCAGGAGAAGCGGAGCGTGCCTGGCTTACGGGTGCCCAGGTCGATGGTGGTGTCGCCGTCCCGTTTCACGATCTCCTGGACTCCGAGCTCGGGGATGGTGAAGGCACGGGCGCAGCCGCCGGAGTCTTTGCCGTGCAGCACCAGCGTGGTCGGCACCCCGGCCTTGGCCGTGAACTGGGTTGGGACGTAGAAGTCCGTCACGGTCAGCGTGACGATCTGCCTCCCGGAGGCGTCGATACGAACCGAGGCTGGAGTATCCGGCTCCGTCGTCCCGCCACCGCCGTCGGAGCCGGTGCCACCAGAACCGCTCCCTTCGCCGCCTTCGACGGTGAACGGCCCGCTCGCCGCCGCCTGTTTGGCGGGGGCGTTGAACGAGACCCAGCCGCCGGCCTGCAGCGCGGAGCCCATCGTCCAGGCCGCGACGGTCAGCACGACCACTCCGGTGAGTGCGGCCAGCCGGCCGGACAGCACCTGGCTGCTGCGGCGGAAGAGATAGCCGAGCACGGCGAACAGCGGTGCGGTGCCAAGGACGAATCCGGCCATCACCGCGGCTCCCGCGAGCGGGGACCCGGACGTGACGGCCAGCAGCTCCATCGACAGGGTCACCCCGCACGGCACCAGCACGGTGGCGAAGCCGACCAGGGCCGGGGTGGCAACCGATTCGGTCCTGGCGCTGCGCCGCATCCACCGGCCGAACGACGCCGGAGGCCGCGGCACCAGCCGCCCCACCCACGTCACGCCGAACAGGTCCAGCGCGAACAGCACCATCATCACGCCGGCGGCCAATAGCAGCACCGCCTGCGTATGAGGGCTGGGCTGCAGCGCATTACCGAAGACGCCCAACAGGGCGCCGAGCAGGGTGTGGGAGACCAGCTTCCCGGCCAGGAACGCCCCGACCGGCGCCAGTGGCGTGGCCGCCTCCGCCGCCCGTGCTGCGGCAGGCCCGGACTGACGGGTCGGCTTCTTCGAGGCCGATTTCGGCGGGGAGGGGGTGGGGGTGCGGCGGCGGGTGACCGCACCTGCCAGCAGACCCCCTTGAACGGCGGCGCACGAGGCACCACCGGCGAGCAGACCGGTGCCGACACCGGTGATCAGCAATGCCATGGACGACGGCACGCGTCGGTACTCCTGTTCTGCGATTGCGTTGACGGCACGCACACAAAGATGTGGTTACGGGCGTGCCGAGGCGGACGTGAGGAACACGACGTCCCGCAAAGCCGCAACAACAGCGGCCTCACGGGAGGCGACCCGTCACGTCCGGGACACGCACAACCGGTGCAGATCAGGAGGAGCCACCGTCGGTGGCGGGGCATTGGGCTGCGCCACCAGCGCGGCCGAGGAGCATGCGATCGCACGCGGGGTGGCCGTGGGCGCCTGGCCCGACGGGCCGTCCTGGGCGAGTGTGACCTGCGGCGCCACGCACTGCTTCTCCGCCATCGGGCAGTGCGGGTTGTGGTCCAGTGAGGACTCGGCCACCAGCGATGCGGCGGCGTGTCCGGCATGCTTCGCATGGCCGCCGGCCACAGCGTGCGGAACCACCTCCGTCGACATGGTCTGCATGACCATAGGCATGGTCATAGCCATCGCAGGACGCGCCAGCCCCGACAGGCATACGAACAGCGCGCACACCAACAGCGCCCCGGGCCACGTCCGGAGCGGCACGGGCACGCGTCGCGACATGCGCGCCATGCTAAGCCATGGCTGCATCCAGCCCGGCGACCCTGGGCTTGCAAGGCTGTCAACCTGCCTGCCGGGCGAGGCACTGGCCGACGGCCGGCCCTCTATGAGGCAACGTCGCCGCCCCACGCCCGCAGCAACAGCAGGCCCGAGTCAGGTGCGCACCATGCGGGCGATGGTCTGAGAGGCTTCCTCGTCCCTGTCGCGGGCCTGGTCGCCGCCCTGGGCGATGGCGTCGGCGACACAGGACTGGAGGTGGTCCTCGAGCATGGTGAATGCGAAGGACTGCAGTGCCTAGGTGGTGGCGCTGACCTGGGGGAGGATGTCGATGCAGTAGGTGTCTTCCTCCACCAGGCGCTGCAGGCCGCGTACCTGGCCTTCGATGCGGCGCAGCTGCTTGAGAGCATCGTCCTTGTGAGCGGTGCAGCCGTGCATGATGCTCCTCCAGCCTATTTACCCCCACGGGGTATAATGCGGGGATGTGCTGATGCGTTCCGCTGGGCACTCGAGCGTGACACAGGCGCCCCCACCCGGCTGACCGGGCGGGGGCGCCTGCCTGTGTGCGCCGGGTCAGCCGGCGGCCCGGAAGGAGCGCAGGCGCAGGGAATTGCCGACGACGAAGACCGAGGAGAACGCCATGGCCGCTCCGGCGATCATCGGGTTGAGCAGTCCGGCCGCTGCGAGCGGGATTGCGGCCACGTTGTAGGCGAAGGCCCAGAACAGGTTGGACCTGATGGTGCCCAGCGTCTTGCGGGACAGACGGATGGCGTCCGCGGCTGCCCGCAGGTCACCGCGGACCAGGGTGAGGTCCCCGGCTTCGATGGCGGCGTCGGTTCCGGTGCCCATCGCCAGCCCGAGGTCGGCTTGGGCAAGGGCGGCGGCGTCGTTGACGCCGTCCCCGACCATGGCGACCGAACGGCCCTCTCGCTGGAGCCGCTTGACGACGTTCACCTTGTCCTCGGGCAGCACCTCGGCGATGACCTCACCGATGCCGACCTCGGCGGCGACCGCTTCGGCGACGGCCTTGTTGTCGCCGGTCATCAGAATCGGGGTCAGCCCCAGGGCCCGCAGGCGGGTGATGGCCTCGGCGCTGGTGTCCTTGACCGCGTCGGCGACCTCCAGGACCGCCCGGGCCTGACCGTCCCATGCGACTGCGATGGCGGTACGGCCCGCGTCCTCGGCCGCGGTCTTCGAGCGCTGAAGCTCTGCGGGAAGGGTGATGGCCCATTCCTTGAGCAGCTTCTCGCGGCCGACGAGGACCGCGTGGCCGTCGACGATGCCCTGGACGCCGAGACCGGGCACGTTCGCGAAGTCCTCCGGCACTGGCAGGGAACCGAGGCGCTCGGTGGCGCCGGCGGCGACGGCCTGGGCGATGGGGTGCTCGGAGGCGTGCTCCAGCGCGCCCGCCAGCCGCAGCACCTCGGTCTCGTCCGTACCGACGGCGGTGTGGACCTTCAGGAGGGTCATCTTGCCGGTGGTGACGGTGCCGGTCTTGTCCAGCACGATCGTGTCGACCTTGCGGGTGCTCTCCAGCACTTCGGGGCCCTTGATGAGGATGCCGAGCTGGGCGCCGCGGCCGGTGCCGACCATGAGCGCGGTCGGGGTGGCCAGGCCCAGGGCGCAGGGGCAGGCGATGATCAGTACGGCAACGGCAGCGGTGAACGCGGCCGTCCATCCCGCGCCGTTGCCGAGCCAGAACCCGAGCGTGCCGAGTGCCAGGGCGATGACGACGGGCACGAACACGGCCGAGATCCTGTCCGCGAGTCGCTGGGCGGCGGCCTTGCCGTTCTGGGCGTCCTCGACAAGCTTCGCCATCCGGGCCAGCTGCGTATCTGCGCCGATCCGGGTGGCCTGGACGACCAGCCGGCCGCCGGCGTTGAGCGTCGCGCCGGTGACGGCGTCGCCGACGACGACCTCGACGGGTACCGACTCGCCGGTCAGCATCGAGGCGTCCACGGCGGAGGCGCCATCGACGACTGTGCCATCGGTGGCGATCTTCTCGCCCGGGCGCACCACGAACCGGTCGCCGACCTGCAGGGCGCTCGTCGGGATGCGCTCCTCGCGGCCGGCGCGTAGGACGGTGACCTCCTTTGCGCCGAGCTCCATCAGTGCCCTCAGCGCCGCTCCGGCCTTGCGCTTGGAGCGCGCCTCGAAGTAGCGGCCGGCCAGGATGAACGCGGTCACACCGGCCGCGGCCTCCAGGTAGATGTTTCCTGCTCCGTCGCTGCGGGCGATGGTCAGTTCGAAGGGATGGATCATGCCGGGCATGCCGGCGGTGCCGAAGAACAGCGCCCACACGGACCAAAGGAACGCCGCCGACGTGCCGATCGAGATGAGGGTGTCCATCGAGGCGGCACCGTGCCGGGCGTTGGTGAAGGCGGCCTTGTGGAAGGGCCAGGCGGCGTAGGTGACGACCGGGCCGGCCAGGGCCAGGGAGAGCCACTGCCAGTAGTCGAACTGCAGGGCCGGGATCATCGCCATCGCGATGACCGGCACGGCCAGGACCACTGCCGTGGTCAGCCGCTGACGCAGCGGCCGCAGTTCATCGGGCTCGCCCGCCTCCGCGGCGCGCTCCTCACCCTCGGGAGTCTGGCGCGGCGGCTCGGGTTCGCGGGCGGTGTATCCGGTGGCCTCGACCGTGCTGATCAGGTCCGCGACCGATATGCCGTCCTCGAAGGTGACCTTGGCCTTCTCTGTGGCGTAGTTGACCGTCGCGGACACGCCGTTCATGCGGTTGAGCTTCTTCTCGATCCGGGCGGCGCACGAGGCGCAGGTCATGCCGCTGATGGCGAGTTCGACCTCGGCGGCGCCGGGTGTGGTGGTGGTCATGCGTGCTCCTCGTGCTGGCGGACGGCCGGGGCTCCGCAAGGGGTAAGGGATGAAGGGGCGGTCAGGCGGCGCGGCCGGTGACCTCGTAGCCGGCGTCGTCCACGACCTCGGCGATCACCTTGTCGTCCGGGTCGGCGGTGCTGATCACGGCCACCTGGCCCGAGGCGAGGTCGACCTCGACGCCGCTGACACCGTCGATGGCGCCGATCGTCTTGGTGAGCGTGTCCTTGCAGTGCCCGCAGGTCATGCCCGCCATGGCGTAGACGGTGCGGACGCCCTCAACGGCGGCGGGCTGCTCCGTGCTGGTGGAGCAGCTGTGGTCCGGGGTGCAGCAGGACGAAGTCATGGGATTCCTCCAAGAGTGCGTGACGGTCGAGCATACCCCCGGGGGGTTAGGTAGGGAGCAGTTCCAGATATACCCCCCACCCGTATGGAAAGCAACCACTGAAGCCCTTGCATTCATACCCCCTAGGGGTATGGTGGGCTGCGGTGACGCCCCGAGACGCCACATTGGCCTGAAGGAGAGATCATGAACACGGCAGTCAAGATCGGCCTCTACGGCGCCGCCCTCGCGGTCACGTTCGGAACCGCCTACGGCATCGGCACAGCAGCCGACCCTCTCACCGGGAGCCCCGGCACCTCACAGCACGACACGTACCAGCGGGACGAAGGGACGAGTCACAGCGGAGGCGGCGTGCACACCGAGCGCGCCGCCGCCCTACCAAAAGGACTGCAGGTCTCCCAGGACGGCTACACCCTCGACCTGAAGACGCCCCGCATCACTGCCGGCGCGCAGACCTCACTGCGCTTCGCCATCAAGGACGACACCGGAAAGGCCGTCACCGCCTACACCAAGGCCCACGGCAAGAACCTGCACCTCATCCTCGCCTCACGCGACCTCAACACCTTCCGCCACCTGCACCCCACCCTCGGATCCGACGGCATCTGGCGCACCCCCGTCAACCTGCCCGCTGCCGGCGACTACCGGGTATTCGCCGACTTCACCCCGGCCAGGAAAGGCGCCGAAGCTCTGACCCTCGGCTCCGACCTCGCGGCAGCCGGCTCCTACCAGCCCAAGGAATTGCCCGCGCAGAAGGCCACGGCAGAGGTCGACGGCTACACCGTCACCCTCGACGGCGAACTCACCGCCGGAATGATGACCGACCTGAAGCTGAGCGTGGCCCGGAACGGCAAACCCGTCACCGACCTCGAGCCCTACCTCGGCGCCTACGGCCACCTCGTCGCCCTGCGCTCCGGAGACCTCGCTTACCTCCACGTCCACCCCGAAGGCGAGCCCGGCGACGGCACCACAAAGCCCGGACCTGACATCTCCTTCATGACCACCGCCCCCAGCACCGGCACCTACCGGCTCTTCCTCGACTTCAAGCACGAAGGCGCCGTCCGCACCGCCGCCTTCACTATGCACACTGCTACGCCTGGAGCCGGGACCGGGCGTAACAGCCACAGCAGCACCGAACACCACTGATCCTGCATCCGTCTGGGGATCGCCGCGATCCACGAGGAAAACGGCATGCTCTGCGGGGCCACCCTGCGCAACTCCCACACCGGCGACCCCCGGGAACTCGCGGCCCCGGCCTGTTCATCGCATCGGCCGCGACCCGCGCACTGAGCAGTTCAAGGGCCAACTGGAGCTGGACGACAACGGCTACCTCAAGATCGCCCCCTCGACCCGTACGAAGATCCCCGGCGTCCTTGCCGTGGGCGACGTCGTCGACCACAGCTGCCGCCAGGCATCCGCGTCGCCAGCAACGGCTGCGCTGGATGCCGAGCGGTACCTGGCTGCCCGGAGTGCTGCCTGGCAGGGTCGGACGCCATGCTCGGCGCAGGCCCTGGCGAAGCGGACCGCGCCGCCGACGGTCTCCCGGTCGGTCAGCGCCAGCGCCGTCTTGACACGCTCGGCTGCCCGCTCGACCAGGGCTTCCGGGTGTGAAGCGCCGTAGCGGGCGGAGTAGCCGGAGGCCGCGTGGAGATGATTAAGGGCGCCCACCGTGCACCTCCTGCCACTTGCTCACCCCCAGCTTGTCTGTTGGTCCCAGCTAGTGGCTCGTCACGCAGCCTTGGCCGGGTAATCGACCCGCTGTCCGTGAGCCAGCAGACTGTCTCCAGGATCTGATCTTGGAGGTGGTGGTGGGACGTCGACCGAGTGTGTTCGTCCGGCGGGTCACGATGGACGAGGGCCGGAGGCTGCAGCGGCGCAGCCGGACCGCGAAGGAGCCGGTCAGGCTCCGCCGGGCGATTGTGGTGCTGATGTCCGCCCAGGGCCGGACGGTCAAGGACATCACCACGCTGATGCAGGTCGGCGAGGACTACGTCCGTGAGGTCATCCACGCCTTCAACGAGCGGGGGTTCGACGCGTTGGACCCAAAATGGAGCGGGACGCCCCAAGACGATCAATGACGAGGTGCGCGAGCACATCTGCCTGATCGCCCGGACGTCCCCCGCCGACTGGAAGATCACCGCGTTCTCCACCTGGAGCCTGAGCAAGCTCGCCGAGCACCTGATCCAGCAGAAGGTGACCGCGGCCATCGGCCGGGAGACCCTGCGCCGGATCCTGCAGGCCGGCAAGGTCTCCTGGAAGACCACCACCACCTGGACGGTACCACCGGGGTGTCGAAGAGGGGCAGCCCGGTGCTGCCGGGAGGCGCATCGGTGAGAACCTCCCGGACGAGATCCTCGCCGAGGTGCAGCATCCGGTAGCGGTAGCCATGGTCGACGGCCGACTGTCCGTCGTGCGGCTCGTCAGGATTGAACGCCATGACCAGTCCGGCCGCACTGACGTGCCTCCCGCCCCTGCATGCGAACGACTGCGCGCCGGCGTCGGTGATGCCGAAGGAGTACGTGTCGTGGGCGTGCATCGGGTACGCGTACTGCTCGAAGCCGGCGTCCATGGCCTCCAGCGCGAGCCCAGGGACCCGCCAGTAGGCAGCGTGTTCTCCCGGCGAGGTCATGTCCCCAGTGTGTCGCACGAGCGTTCAAGACCCGGGGCCTCGCCAGGCGCAAGCTGGACTTATCGCCTCAACCAGCGAAGGAACCACAGGAATGACCGGGAACGTTTCACCAGTACCGACGAGCCTTGACGGGACGGAGAGGGTCCGCCTGGCCCTGTACCAGGGCTTCGCGCGCACGGGACGTGCTCCGAGTGCCCTGGAGCTCGCCGCGGTCACCGGACAGGCCCCTGACCAGGTGCGTCAGGAATTGCGCACCCTACACGCACGTCACGATGTCGTCCTGGACCCGCAGAACAGCGACAGGGTCGTGATGGCCCACCCCTTCGCGTCCGTGCCGCTCGGCTTCTCCGTCATGGGGGCACGCACCCTGTGGTGGGGTGGCTGTGCCTGGGACTCGTTCGCCCTGCCCCACCTGCTCAAGGACGAGCCCGACGTTCTCGTCGCCACCCGCTGCCCGGCCTGCGACACCCCGCACGCCTGGGTGGTTGGCCGAGAGGCACCCCCGAAGGGCGACCAGGTGGCCCATTTCCTCACCCCCATGCACCGGGCCTGGGACGACGTCGTCCACACCTGTGCCAACCAGCGACTGTTCTGCTCCACCGGCTGCGTCGACACCTGGCTGCAGCAGACGGGCCAGGAGCGCGGCTACGTCATGAATCTGGCCACCCTGTGGCGCTTCGCCAGCAACTGGTACACCGGACGCCTGGACCCGGGCTACACCCGCCGCGACCCCGCCTCCGCCACCGCCTACTTCGCGGAGGTCGGCCTGCACGGCTCTTTCTGGGGGCTGCCCGACCAAGGTCTCCATCCGCCTGCTACCCCCTTGAGAGGGGGGCGATTGGACCAAGACGCGGTCCGGATCCTGGATAGCCAACTATCAGTCTGCAAAGTGGCCAACTCTACGAATCGACACAACGTCGTGGGCTGGGACGGCTGTTCTGTCCTGGGAGGTTGTGGACGGGTGAGGCAGGTCTCGGCTGAGGGATCTTGAAATGGGTGAGGGCCTTCTGGCCAGGTGTGGATTGCGACATCTGGTGCTGATACATCTTGCCGGCGTGGTCCCGGCCGCCGGCTCGGGAGGCGTCCGTACGGCGCAGCGCCTGGCGGAGGGTGACGGAGCGGACCGTCCGTGTCGGGTCGCCTCCGCCGCGGGCTTCGGATGAGGGTTGCACCCACAGTTGCCTGCAGAGTTGCTGCAGAGGGGGGCGCTACCGGAGGTGTGGACCCCCATTTCGCGATCTTGAGCGTCTTGCCTGGTTCAGCCCTTGCGGGCAAGCCCTACTCGCACGACGACACCTCTAATTCGTTAGTAATTAGAGGTTCTGGATCTCTGATGGGCCCGGGCGGCGTTGTCCAGCCCACACGATGAGGCGATACCGGAAGGTGCGACCATCGTCGGATGCGAGGGATCGATGAGCTGGTCAATGTGGACGATCCGGCGTGGCCGGAGCTTCAGGGGATTCTCAGGGCGAGCTCCGTGCCGGTTCAAGTGCTGCCCGGAGACATCAACGAGGGCCGCCGATGCCTTCTGCAGATGCAGGTCACCGGGCGATCGGCGCTGGGTGCACTGGCGTTGCACACCGGCGGATTGCTCGTGGACAACGGGTGGGTGCGAGTGTTCGGCGGGGGCTCGGTCGCGGATGGGCGACTCCCGAGTCTGGCGCAGGTCAACCGCTTCCCCACGGACTTCGACCCTGGCTGGCATCCCGCGACAGGTCTTGTCGTCGGCCACGACATTGTCGGAGGAGTCTTCGCGTTGAACGGTGGCGATCCCGCGGCCGCGGGCCGCCCTGGGGCACCTGGCCACATGACGTATTTCGCTCCCGACACTCTGGAGTGGGAGGCGATGGAGATGGGCCACTCCGGGTGGGTCTCCTGGCTGCTCTCGGGCAGGCCGGAGACGTTCTATGACGGAATGCGCTGGCCCGGCTGGCGTGAGGAGACCGCAGCCCTGGCTGTCGGGCAGGGTCTTTCCGTGTATCCGTTCCTGTGGTCCGAAGAAGCTCACGCCGATCTCGCGGCCACGAGTCGGCGGCCTGTGCCGATGCGCGAGGTGCTAGGAGTCGCAGCGGACTTCGCCCGGCAGATGGGGCCGTCCGATCCTGGGTTCCTGGGCGAGGTGTGACTGGCTTCGCTGTCGGTCCTGCTGTGTCAGCGAAGGTCCGGAGCCGGGCGACTGGGCCGAGGTTCTGCGGGCGCGATGGGGGCAGCGAACACCCACGGCTTGACGCGTTAACGGCATGAGGTGTCTTTCTCCGCGATAGTCGGAGCAAGAGGATCCATGTTCCGACGGCCCGGTCGCGGCCTGCTCGCTCCGTCGTTCCCGCCCGTTGCTCTCAGGCCGCTTCGTGGCTCCCGCATCACGCCGGTGCTCCCGGTCCGCCCATCGTCCGGCTCGGCCCCGCTCCGCTCGCCAGCGCGCGGCGAGTCGAGAGGCAAAACGGACATGCGCGCGGCAGCCGACTGCCACACTGGATGTGCCCCGCCGCCTCCCCCGTCGGCGGGGCACTTGCATGCCCGGCCGCCGTACGTCGGTGCCGCCACGGAACGCAAAGCGGCCCCGCCAGCAGGCGGGGCCGTTTTGGTGCGGCGTCAGATGTGCTCGTGGGCGACACTGTCGAAGCGGCGCACCAGCGCGTAGCGGATCGCGGTGTGCTCGGTTGCAAGCTCGGCCATCTCGTCCTCCAGAGCGTCCACCGTGACCGGGTCGGTCTCGCGGTCGCGGGCCGCGCACGCGCTGGCCCAGTCGTCCAGGTTGCACACCAGGTCGTACAGAGAAGCAGGGCGCAAGCTGCGCAACACCCCGCCCGGCACGGCCGCGCGGGGAGGGGGATCCAGGGTGCGCTGCGGCCCAGGAGGAAAGAGGGGGACGGCGGCCGACGACGGCAGGGCCGTGCGGGGCGGGGATGGTCATGGCCCCGCACCCGTGGAGGGGTGCGGGGCCATGACGGCTTCGGGCCTGGATGCGGCCGCGGGTGTGGTCCGCGCACGAGCCGAGAAGTCCTCGGGGGCGATCGCGAACGCCCTGGTCACCCTCGCCCGGCAGGCATCGCCGAGCAGGTGAGCGACAGGCCGCGCATCTACAGTCTGGCGGCATCGGAGGACAACCGATAGCCCGATCGGCCATAGCGAACCGGGCTGGTTACCACGGGGGTTGGGAACCAGCCCGGCGGCTCGGGACACACGAAGAATGGACGTCGCCCGCACAGGGATGGTCACACGGTCCAGAAGTCCGCGCGCTCATCCAGGCGCCGGTCGCCGAGGATGACGAGTCCGTCAAGCACCGTGGCCAGGGAGCCGCGGCCACCGGAGCCTGATCGGCACGCGTGGTCAGCTGCGATGGGCCCGCACCTCGACTCAGCGCCGTCCAATGGTGCGGTGTCAACGGCGCTTGCGATGCCGTTGTCGCAGTTCTTCCAGCCTTGCGCGGGCCGCGTCCTCCCGCCTCGTCGGCGGTGTTGCTTGTGCCGGACGAGGTACTTGGGGTGGCGTGGGCAGGCTCAGAGACGAAGAGACGAGTGCGAGGACTGCTTCCAGATCAGCGGCAGCAAGGTTGGCAAGACGGCCCTTGTTCAACCCTCGAAAGCGTGAGTCGTTCCTGCGGAACGAGGCCCAGGCCACTCCGCTTCGGGCAGTGACGCTACTGCGCTCCGCCTGCGCAGTGTATTCGATCTCGATGGCCAGATCGCGTTGCTCCGCACGCGACGACCACCAGGTACGCCACTGAGGGTCGTCGTGGATCATCTCGACTACAGTGCCGGCTGCATCGAAGTACGCCACAGGAATGTCGCTGTCACCGTGCAAAGCGAGGCTGAGCCAGGGGACGTCGCCGGTCACAACGGTGGTCGACGCTTCCGGTTCGTCCATGGGAGATCCAGGCATTGGGCCCAGCCACGGTTGTCCGGTGGTGTTCTCATAGGCCATGGCGACAGCCTCAGCCAGGCTGTCTGACTCGCTGAAGTCCCAGGCACAGTCAGCCACCCGGTCCGGATGTTCCTGGATTCGATGAAATCGTGACTTACCGGCTGCAACAACCGCGAAGTGGAGATTGATAAGCGCGTCACCAACCAGTGGCACGGGCGACGCGTCTGATGGATCATTCACATCACGTGTTGGAATTCCTGAGTGGGGCTCACTTTCAAGCAGCTGCAGCTTTTCCGTCAGCGTATCGGCGAACTCTTCAACGTGAACCTTTCCCTCTCTGGTCAGGGCCTCTGCCAGTGCGGGGGTGGTGCGCTGGTTTGCCACGCCTCCGAGAAGGTCGATGAGGGACCAGAACTCTTCTTCTGTCATGGATTAGCCTCATTTCCGCCGATGAGCGCTGCGGGTGGGGCGTCATTGTGGCACCCACCCGCCTATTCTTCACTTCGGACTCTTGTCCTGAGTCTGGCAGGTGTGCTGCCGGGGCTCAGCGCCGCCGGTGCGACCGTGCTCGCCCTTCACCAGCTCATGGCGTAGCGAAACCCGGCGGAGGGCACTCACGGGACCCTCCGCCGGCGGCCGCGCGAACGATGATCCGCCCGGCCTCCCTGCCTGACGTGCCCTCAGCACCGCCCGTCGAGGGCCCGATAGGGTCGCTCCGGCGTCATAGTTATGCCCATACCTGTGACGCCGCAGCACCGACCGAAGATCCGTAACTGCAGGCATGGTTGACCCGGCTGCGCCCCCCGCACTGCCCCGTAACCTGGTCCTCAGGCTGTGCGCCATGAGGTCTCCGGCGAGGGGATGTTGTCGGCAACATCGAACACATCGCTTCCTCATGCACACAAAGGAAACGATGTGATCGCACAGAGCCTGCGGTTCCTGCCGGCACTGCTCCTCGTCATGCCGATGTGCCTGTTCGTGGTGCTGTCGGCGCCAGCATGGCTGTGCTGGCCCTTCTTGCCTGAGCAGAAGCAGCGGGTCGTGATCGAGGTGATGCAGAAGCTCGTCGACTGGACGCGCGCCTGCAGACACATTCGTTAGCAGGAGAGACCGCGAGGGACGTCGACCTGGTCGACGTCCCTCTTCTCTGTGTTGTGCCGAGCAGGTCGACGAGGTGTGGGCAAGGCTCGGAGTGTCACCGTGCAAGCGGGTCAGGCCCTGGCGCCTGCACCGCGTGACGCCGGTGATGGCTCAGCTCAGGGTGAGTCGGCCGGCTCGGATACGCGGCGCAGGCGTGCTGCGTCCCTGCCCGGGGATGTGCCGAAGGCTCGCCGGTATTCGCGGTTGAACTGGGTGGCACTGGTATGTCCGACCGCGTCCGCCGCAGCCGACGCAGTGGAATGCCCCGCGACGAGGAGGCGACGTGCCTCGTACAGCCGGAGCCGTTTCTGGAACTGCATGGGACTCATCCCGGTCGCGGACTTGAAGTGGCGGTGCAGGGAGGCGGCGCTCATGTGCGCGGCGTCAGCGATCTCCTTGATCCTCAGCGGTTCCGTGAGGCGTGAGCGGATCCAGCCGGCGGCCCTGCGGACGTGGGTCAGATTCTAGTCCCTGAGAGCCAGCAGGCGCACGACTCCGCCGGCCGGGGTGCGCAGCAACCGGTAGAGGATCTCGGCCTCGATGCGGCCGGCGAGGGCATGAATGTCTTCGGGCGTGTCCAGCAGGCGTACCTGCCGGGTGACGGCGTCGACGAGTTCGTGAGTCATCCCCGCACTCGTGAGGCCGGCCCACAGGATGCGGCAGCTTGTGAGTCTGGGAGCCGTCGAACTCCAGGACCAGCTCGGCCAGCAGGCCGTCGTCCAGGCGCAACAACGCAGCACGATAGGGCAAGGCCGCCACCGTCGACGTCACGGGCGCCTCCAGCGAACTCACGAGCAGATCCCCTCGCTCTGTCGGATACTCCTGGTCCCCGGCGGCCGTCCGCTTCGCACCGTCCGCGATGAAGCAGACCATCGGCTCATAGATTTCCACGAGTGGATCGTGGGGCTCGGCGATCGACACCAGCGTCAGGCGGGAACAGCAGTGAGGGCCCGCCGGGCGGGTTCCGGCGGGCCCTCACTGCTGGTGGGTGCCTACTTGAGGAGGTAGGCCTTGATCACGGTCTGCTTGAAGGAGTTGCCCGCGGCGTCCTTCACGTACGTGCGCAGCGAGACCGAGCCGCCCGAGGTGCGGTGCGGGTGGTCGACGGTCACGGTCCGCTTCATACCGGAGCCCTTGACCTTGGCGGTGCGCCAGGTCTTGCCCTCGTCGTAGGAGACCTCGGTGGTGAAGGTACGGATCGACGACTCGGCGGCGCCGACCGGACGCTGGATCAGGACCGGGATGTCGAACTTGCGTCCGTCGTCGGCCCGGTTCCACTCGTCCAGTTGCGGTGCCATGCGCACCGCGTACAGCGGCAGCGCCTTGCGTTCTGACGTGGTCTGCGACCGGAACCGCCATTCCGCCCGCAGGTCCGTGGAGACGGAGCTGACGGGAGAGAGGTCGCGCTTCTGCTGGAACGTCAGGCGGTAGTCGGCCGGGGCGGCGTCGGTCGGTACTGCCGCATAGCCCCAGTGATACGGGACCAATTCGCCGTTGCGGCGGAGCTCGAACTCGGGGTTGCTGCCGGTCGACGTTCCCGCCACCAGGTCGAGGTTGCCGTTGGCGGCGTCCTGGATGGCGAACCACATGTCGTCGCCCTCACGGTAGGTGTCCATGCCCTCGGGCGAGAAGCCCATGGCCTGCACGCCCTGGTTCCAGCGCTCCTCGATCTTGGCGCCGGCCTTGTAGCCGTGCAGGGTGCCGAGGTAGCTCTGTCCGCGGGGGCTGTCCGGGTCGAAGATGTTCCACTGGTCGAAGGCGGTCTGCCAGCGCAGGCCGTCGGCCGCCGAGAAGTAGTCGACCCGCCGGTTCGGAACCGGAAGCCCGTCCATTCTGTGTGAGGCGAAACGAACGTTGTCGACGTGCATGTAGATGAAGCGGTATGCGGTGGTTCCCGGTGCGGTGGCGGCGAACGTGGTGGTCACCTTGGCCAGCTCCGACGTACGGGGCTGGTAGGACGGGTCCGCCGGGATGGCGCCGTGTACCGGCCGGGTGAGGTAGTAGACCGAGGACGGGTTCGCGCCGTCGGCGGCGGGCTCGGCCCAGATGCTGCTGACCAGGTAGGTGAACTTCGAGTT